>CAWUOE010000072.1:0-11936 GCA_963923355.1 uncultured Gemmataceae bacterium
AGGAAATCCAGAAAACAGGCTTGAACATGCAGCGGGCGAGGGAAGTGTTCGCCCACATGTTACAGCATGGCACCAACGCACCGGACGCCTGCAAAACGCTCGGGTTTGTGGTGATGGGAGATCCGGGCCAGATCGCGGAAATCGTCCGCCGGGCCATCGCAGCCAATCCCAAAGCGGTTGCTGACTTCAAGAAGGGAAAAGTGAAGGCGGCGGATTCGATCAAGGGTTTTGTCATGCGGGAAACCAAAGGTATGGCCCGCACCGAGATGGTTCAGGAGGTGGTGATGGCGGAGTTGGAGGCCGCGCCTGATCCTGCTTGATCCACCCCATTGGCCGAATTTTGGATGGGGGGCGCTGGCTGAGGTGGTTGCCCGCCCTCCTCGAGAATTGCTCTGGTGGCAATCCCGCCTACCAAGGCCAGCAAGAGCGACAGCGAAACCAACCCGACGACCATCAAAATATTTGACGCCGTTGCCGTGCCGGAGTCGGCGGCCAATGCTGTGCCTGCCCATAAATACAGGGCGGAACCCGGTAGCATTCCCAAAAAAGTTCCGAGCGCATAATCGGTGAATCGGATGCGGGTGAAACCCAGCAGGTAATTCAGCGGGCCGTATGGCACAAAAACAGAGAGACGCGCCAGAGTCACCATCCAGAATGCCCAGCGTTCACCGCTTTCGTTGATGCGAGCCATCAAACGGTTGTTGGCGTTTATTTTCGGTTTGGCACCTACCCTAAACAAACGCGCCAGACCAAAAGCCGCCCAGGCGGCGCCGTTGGCACCCACGGTGACACACAGCAGACCTCCCCAAAAACCGTGTGCCAGACCCACCAGAATGGTGAGGGCCGAGGCAGGCACCAGCATCAGGCCCAAGGGCAGGTACAACAAAACCGCCAAAACCATGCCCCATCCGCCTGATTTTCCCAGCCATTCCAGAAGGGGTTGAAGCCTTTCCTGCCATGGCACCACGGAGCGCACCATCAACAGGACCACAACGGGAAATAGCCATCCGAGGGAAGGCAGGAGGCCGCGAAAGATGCTTGGGAATTTCATGCCCCGGACCAGAGCGCCTGAATGGGTGTACCCGGACACGCTGAAAATTCCTTGCCGAGGGTGTCGGTCACACGGGTTTCGGGGTCCACTCCGAGAGCGGCGAACACCGTGGCCATGAGATCACCCGGTCCCGCCTTGGCCGAGAGCACCTGGCCACCCTGGCGATCTGTTTGTCCCACCACGGAACCCGGGGTGATTCCGGCCCCGGCGGCCAGGATCGTGTAGGCGGCGGGCCAATGCTTGCGTCCCGGACTGGAGCCGGCAAAGCTGCGTTCCAGCGCCACACGGGGAGCCCTGCCAAATTCACCGGCGCAGACCACCAGGGTGTCGTCCAGTAAGCCACGCTGGTTCAAGTCTTCGAGCAGGGCGGAAAGTGCCTGGTCGAGTCGAGGGAGCAGGATCTGACGCATCGCCTGGAAAATGTCGTTGTGGGTGTCCCAGCCAAACCATTCCGGTTCGAGCGGATGGTCATCCTGCCCGCGGACGGAATGATTCAGAAATACCGTCACCCAAGGGACACCCGCTTCCAGCAGCCGGCGCGCCAGCAGGCAGCCCCGGCCCATTCGGTGCGCCCCGTATCGATCTAGGGTTGAAGGTCGCTCCTCCTGCAAATCCAGAGCGGTACGGAAGGCTGGTTTGTCCAGCAATTGGTAGGCTCTTTCCTGATAATCATCCCACGGTTTCTGGACGGCGTCCCGGCCGCGCAGCGATTGTTCCAAATGGGCAAGCAAGGTTCTGCGGCCATCCACCCGGACCGAGGGGATGGTGGGGCCGAGTTGCAGTCTGGAAGCACTGTCGAGCGGATTACCCAACTCGGCTGGACGGGTCCACCCGGGCAATTGGCCGAGGCCCTGGCCCGGGCCCGGTTCTATGGGGGTCAGCAGCGGCCCGTTCAAATGCGCGGCGGAAAAGGGCAGGCTGGAATGTGGACGCAATCGGGAATAGACCGCCGTCAGGGCGGGCATGTCCTCCGGCCGGGGTGGAGGATTGCCGGATTTTTGTGGATGAAAACGCCCGGTCAGGGTGAGGTAACAGGCTGTCCCGTGGTCCGCATCATCGTGGCTCATGCCACGGAAAACACAGGCGTGCCGGATAGAGCGGGACAAACGGGGTAAATGCTCGCAAACCCGATAACCGGGGATTGCAGTCTGGATGGAACCGAAAGCGCCCCGGATTTCCTCCGGGGCATCGGGCTTCATGTCGAGCGTGTCGATGTGGCTTGGGCCGCCTGAGGCAAACAGGAAGAGGACCCGTTTGGCGCGCGCCCAACCTCCGAATCCAGGAGGCCGATCAAGTGCGGCTTCCAGCCTTGGGTGTCGGCTTGCAAGCGACTGCAATCCGGCCACGATACCAGTGGACTTCCAGAGGGAGAGAAAACCCCTGCGATCACCTGTCGGTTGCCGGCGAGGGATCATCATGGGCTTCCCCCTCCTGAGCCGCAAAGGATGCGTTCTTGGTCACGCGTTTTGGATGATGCCAACCGCGGGATCGAACAGAAGCGGGAAAAAACGTCCTTCCATTTTTTCACCCTTGGGAATGGGCGGGACACCATGCAACAGTTCCTGGTCGCTATCGGACCGGGTGCCATCCCGAAACGCGTTGAGCACCAAGGCCCTGCGCTGGCGCTCGGTGCGGTTTTCAAACGAGCCGTGGACCAGCAGCGGGTGGTGAAAAGTGGCATAGCCTTTTTTCAATTCGATCGGGACTGGTCTTTCAAAGGCGGCGGCCTGCTGCGGGTTTAGCACCTCCCGGATGGAGTCCATGTTTCCCGCCAGACCGGTGATGGGTAACAGGTCCCATTTGTGGCTGCCGGGCAGATAGTGCAGGCAGCCATTATCGATCGAGGCGTCCTCCAGGGCGATCCAACAGGTGATGTGGGCCATGGGTACTGTTCTGGTCCAGTAGGAATAATCCTGATGCCAAGCGACCACGCCGCCATGTCGGGCGGGTTTGCAGAACAACTGGTCGTGCCAGAAACGGACTGGTCCCCCAAGGATTTGTGATGCGGGAACCGTGAAGGCGGGATTCCAGAGACTGTCGTGAAAACCTGGTGTGATTCTCCAAGCCCCCAAGGCATGAAACAACACCCGGGCGGGATCCTTGGACTCGTTGGAGTTGTACTCGTAAAAGAGACTGTTGCCGGGATGCCCTGGATCGAGCAACCCTGCCAGTTCCTCCAATAATTGGTCTGCCTGGTCCGGCTCGAAGACCTTGATGCCGCTCAGGTAGCCGTTTTCCTCGAAGGAGGCCAACTGTTCGGGATTGAGTGAAAAGCATTTGAGATCCCCGGACACCTGACGATCCCTGAGCAACCCACCGGCCAAACGATGGACAGTGCTCAGGTCTTGAACCGAAGCCATCTCGCCGAGCTCCCATCCTAATTTCCACGGAGGATGAACGAACCGTTTGATCCGTCCATTTTCCCCAAACAGCATTACCGGCAAATTACCACGAATTTCCCCCAGGCGCACGATTGGTTCGCCGGGAAAAAAACCAATTCATCGCACGCAGGAACCTGTTATTCGGCCGGATCCAGAGAAGTGAAAGCCATGCCGTGGCTGATGAAGACAAAGACGAATTATGCGAACCCTCATTCAGCGGTTCGCCCAGCACCCTGGGCCTGACACCATGACCGAACTGCCCGGTTTTCTCCGAAGGGGCTTCCTGGTTGCCTGGCGGCTCGGATGCCTCTTGGCCCTGGCTGGCGGATTGTTATGGGTGCCGACCCTGAGGGCGCAAGGCACGGCGGCGGATGATCCTTCTGGTATTCCCGCAGCCCAGCCGGAACCAAAGACCTATGAGAGCGGTCCGATGAGTCCGCCCCGCCGGCCGAGGGTCTTCGGATTCAACAACTGGCATAGGGGTCTGCCATACGGTGCATACAATCCCTGGTTTTATGGATACGATTTTGGCGATGTGGGAGCCGGGTATTACGGGGGATCGAATTACACCCGGTATTACGCGTATTCCCGTGGAACCCCCAGCTTGGGTGATTTCCCTGACAGTGTTCCCGGACGAGTTTGGACCAATGACCCCCGTCGGACACCCTACCTGCATCAAATGCCGCATTTCTACAATCCGGAGGGGGACTGGCCGACCGGCCCTGTTTACCCGGGTGAGAATGCGAACCTCAACCGTTACGGGAGCGCCACTCCCTCTGGTCGTCCATCCGGCAGGCCGACGGATTTCCCCGGTAAAGCGGAGGGGGAGGCCGCCATTCCTGTTCTGCCCAAATCAGGTGAGGTGAAAGACGAGAAGGCGGTTTCCCAAGGCACAGCGATGTTACGAATCCTTGTTCCTGCCGAGGCGACTCTTTGGCTGGAGGACATGAAAACCAAACAGGCTGGCAGGCAACGACAATTTGTCACTCCCCCACTGGAGGAAAATCTCCCCTATGCGTACCGGTTGAAGGCGGCATGGGAGCAAGATGGCCGGCAAGTGATTCAGGAAAAAAGCATTGTGGTTCGAGCCGGGGAAAAGTGGATGGTGGTTGTGGATGACCAAGGAGTGGCCTTGGAAAAGGTTGAAATGGCGGCGGCCAAGGACAACTAAATTCATCCCCGAACCAATCCAATCCACCTACCTACGGATGCCGGGTTGATCGGTCCGTCAAAACTCTTGATTTGATTGACTTCTTTTGGCCGGACGGTTGGCAGCCTGTCCGGCTTTTTCATTTTCCCTACTGCCAGCCAAGTTGAATGGGGCGGTAGTCAGAGGTAAAATCGGATTGGTACGACTGATTTTGAAAAGTTCGATTTTTTCAGCGTTTTATGAAGTTTTTTCACCGGGAAAGCCTCCCGCATCCAGGGAAGCTGCCTGCCGGAAAACCCAAGCCATGAGCCCCAAGACAGGCCAGCCAGTGTATCCGGGAGATTCCA
This sequence comes from uncultured Gemmataceae bacterium, assembly GCA_963923355.1. GTDB lineage: Bacteria > Planctomycetota > Planctomycetia > Gemmatales > Gemmataceae > UBA6894. Next base: position 4,930 of record CAWUOE010000072.1, read on the forward strand.
TCTGATGGCGCCGATCACCGTGGAGGAAGCCGCCGGGTTTTTCAAGGGCCTGCAAGATCGCATCGTGAACGAACTGGAGGCGGTGGACGGGGCACGATTTCATGAGGACTTGTGGGAGCGTCCGGGGGGCGGTGGAGGTCGGACACGGGTATTGCAGGAAGGTAACGTGTTTGAAAAGGCAGGGGTGAACTTCTCCCTGGTCTTTGGCCGCATGAATCCCGAATTTTCCAAACAGGTTCCGGGAGATGGGGATGATTTCAAGGCGACCGGTGTTTCGCTGGTGTTACATCCGCGCAATCCAAAAATTCCAACCGTCCACGCCAATTTCCGTTTCCTGGAAAAGGGTGAAAAGTCCTGGTTTGGCGGAGGTGGCGACCTGACTCCCTTTTATCCCTACACCCGTGATGTGGTGGAGTTTCACAAGGTCTGGAAGGCGGTGTGCGACAGGCACCCGACGGTGGCGGACCATGCTCGCATGAAAAAGTGGTGTGACGAATACTTTTTTCTGCCCCACCGGCAAGAGGCCCGGGGGGTGGGAGGAATCTTCTTCGACTATCTGGAGGCGACCCGTCCTGCGTGGGAATTCGTCCGGGGAGCCGGTGACTCTTTTGTGCCCGCTTATGTCCCGATCTTGAAAAGAAGGAAGGATGAGACCTACACGGAAGAGGAAAAGGAGTTCCAAGAGTACCGGCGGGGACGGTATGTGGAATTCAACCTGATTTACGACCGGGGCACAATCTTTGGCCTGAAGACGGGAGGCCGCACGGAATCGATCCTGATGTCGCTGCCCGCTAAAACGCGCTGGTGGTATGACCACAAGGCCGCCACCGGGAGTCCGGAAGCGGCCTTGTTGGAGTATCTGAAACCGAGGGATTGGGCATCCATGACCGGCGACGAAACCATCGTGGCGCCAATTTAGACGGCAATCGGCTTACTTGCGGTGACGGATCTTGGAACGCATACGGCGCTTCTTGCGGCCCACTTTCCGACGACCATTGCCTCTCCGATTGCCCATACCTTGCTCCTAGATTTTTGAAACCCGCTTGTTCGAGTTTTGAACCAATTTGGCTTTAATTTGCCTAGCTGTAAGAATTATCGATCCGGCCGAATAAGGCAAGGTCACTCCAATCCGTATAATGATTTCTTGGGAATGCTTTTGATAAATTCTGATCTATTATTTTGTCGGCCAGAAAGGGTTCAGGGGGTATCCAGAAGGTTGATCAGTCCTTTGTGGAGCAATGAGCCCCTTAGCACATAAAACCTGACAGGATTCATGGATGCCAGGTCCTCGTGGTTCAGCACAAAGGCGAGGTTGGCGGGCTCGACCATTTCCCACTGGTGCAAGCCGATCAGAACATCGCCACGCTGAAGTCCTGCCCGGTTGGCCGCTGACCCGGGTCGAACGGCCAGGATGGTCAGCCCGCCCCGCAGTTGCGGGTTGATGCGCGACACCAGGTCAGGCTGGGCCGGCTGGATTCTCAAACCGATCCTTTCCCATGCCATTTCGTCGGGAGCCAAACGGTTGTTTGGACCCTCCAACGAGAGTTCACCCTGCAAAACGGAACCCTGACGCTGGTACTGGAGGGGGATCTTGTCATTTTGAATGTGCTCGCACAAGCAGCGCTCCCAGTCGAGCAGATTGTTGAAGCTTTGTTCCCCGGAGCGTAGGAGGACATCTCCCGGCCGAAGTCCCAATTTCCCAGCCGGTCCCATGGAATCGACCCGGTCCACGATCAAGTTGCGCATGCAGGCGGCTTCATTCTGACGGGAAGCGTGTTCCTCGCGTAAAACCAGTCCCGGTTGGATGTGTCGCCGACGGGAGGCCATCATGGAGGCCGTGACACGGACCAGCGTGTCGGCTGGGATGGCGAAGCCGATACCCTGCGCACCCGCCCGAATGGCCACATTCAAGCCGATCACTTCTCCCATCACATTAAGAAGGGGGCCGCCCGAATTACCCGGATTGATGCTGGCATCGGTTTGGATGAGTGCTTTGTAGGACATGTCCTTGTTGAGTGCGACATCGCGGTTGATCGCGCTGATGATGCCCGTGGTGACGGTGTGCTCATAACCGAAGGCGTTGCCGATGGCGATGACTGTTTCACCCACCATCAGGTCGCTGGAGGTGCCGAGCGGGGCAACCGGCAGGGCTTGGGGCACCTCGATCTTGATGAGGGCCAGGTCTGTCTCGGGATCGCGGGCGATTACCCTAGCTCCGTGGCTGGTCCCGTCAGCCAATCGGACCCTGAGTGAATTGACTTCGTCGATGACATGGTGGTTGGTGACGATGTATCCGCGCTGATCGATGACCAGCCCGGTCCCCATGCCGTTCACCTTGCCGGATGGGTCGGAGGCGGTGCCGGGCCGTTCGCTGTGGATATTCACCACCGAACCGCGGACCTTTTGCACCACCTGAACGATCGGGCTGTGGCGTGGCCCCCAGGTCCGGGGATTCAAGTTGTTGATTGCCCGTCCGGAACCGGAGGTGACACCGGCAGGGATTGTGTTTTTTGAGGGGGCGCTATCCTGAGTTTGTGCCAAGGCCAACCCGGAAAATGGGCCGCTGGCGGCGAGCACAGCGACCTGTAGCAGTTGGATTGGGAAACGCATGGGGTTTCAGCCTCAGGGTGTAGGACCGATGTCCAGCGTTCCCATCGGCAGGCCAAGGTTCACCTGCCCAGAAAGGCAAGGCATTCCCGGGCAAACTCATGGCCAACCGGGTGAGGTGATGCCTTCTGGATCGAAGGTTCCCTTCCGTGGGGTTGTGCGGGTTGTAACGATTGGGAGTCAGGGCACGGCGGTACAAGCTGAGGAAGAAAAATGAGCTCCAGAAGAGAACTATTGATGGAGTTGCTGGCGGAAAACCCGATGGACAGCGAACTCCTTTATTCGATCGGGATGGAAAGTGTTTCCGAGGCAAATGATGGCCAGGCCATCGAGGAGTTCCGCCGGGCGCTGGCGGCTGACCCGAGCCATGTTGCCTCCTACCTCCAACTGGGACAAGCGTTGGTTCGTTCGGGGGAGGAAAGCGAAGCCAAGGGGATTTACGCCCAAGGCATGGAGGCAGCCAAGAAGGCCCAGAACCATCATGCTTTTTCCGAGCTCAGCGGATTCCTGGATGCGCTAGGATAATTCAATATATTTCTATATCTTTTTACCAATAAAAATATAATACGGCGCCTTCATTCCCAACATGTAGGGAACCTTGCCCCTCTGTTCCTCCACCAAGACCGGTTCAAACCGACGGGATAAAAACGGCAGGTGGTCGGGTGATGGGAAGACATTGTCGTAGCCGAACCAGGTCGGCCAAAAGCTCCGGGTGAAGCCGGAACCTTTTTTTCGTCCGTTGTCCGGCCATTTTCGGGGCACATAAAAATCCACCACCCCGATCATTCCACCGGGTTTGAGGATATTCCAGGCGTGGATCACCGCCTCAAACCAGTCTGGAATCATCGTCAGGGAGTAACTGAAGGTGACAGCATCCACGGGGTTTGCAGGCTGGTGCCGGGTGGCATCGCCATGGATCACCTCGACATTTACCCAACCCTTCTGGGTGATGCGATCTTTGGCGACCTGGAGAAGACTGGGGCAGAGGTCCAGAACAAAAGCCTTGTCCAGGTTTTGAATCCTGTCGCCCAATGCCTCGAGGTTGCTGCCGGTTCCACCTCCCATATCGATGAGGGTGCCGCCGCTGGATGGAAGCGGCAGGGATTCCATCATGCGCTCGCGTCCATGCAGCAAACGCCGGCGGAATGAATCGTAGGCCTCGCGCTGGCCCGAGTAGAAAGCCTCCAACCGTTCCTGATGGTTGGCCCCGGTAGCTGCTCTGGATGTGACCAGGTGCCAAAGCACCCGCATGTCTGAACGAAAACCCATGGTGGATGCGACCCGGTAGAGTATTTGCAAAAGGAATGGTCAGGGCAAATCCACGATGTGGAAGCTGCCGTAGGTGTTTACCCGGTCGCGCTGGTGGAGTTCTTCCGCGAGGGCCGTCTGCCGGGTGAGCAGGTCCCCCAGGCGACGTTGATTTCCCTGATAACGGACCTGCAGGGGGTCGAGAAAATCCTCGCGCAGGCCGGCACTGCGGAACAGGATCCGCGCTTGGGGGGTGGTCTTCTCAAGGATGGCGTTCCACTCATCCACCAGACCCTTGGGATCGTGATGGCTCATCCAGTCCATGTGATCGAGGAGTACCAGTCGTGTGAACGGCTTGTTGCTTGCCCTCACGACATCGGTGACCTTTCCGGTATGGATGGTGAGGCGCCCCATCGCCTCCCGAAGTGCCGGGTAGTTGGATTCCTTGAGGTATTCGGGGCAGCAATCGCTGGTGTAGCTGCCTTCCAGGTAAACCCGCCAGAAATAGTTCTCCCGGAAGGGCAGTTTGATCAGGACCTGTTCCACACGGTCCTTGATGAACTGGAAAAGCCCCCCGGGATATTGCCGTGTGATCTGCTCGAGCTGTGGCCCGGGGACCCCGACCATGGTCATGGTGAGGCGGCGCTTGAGGAACCAGCGCATCATCGGCGTCCACAGCTTGTGGGAAACCTCGCGGCGGTATACCGCCCCTTGTTCCTCCACAGACTTGGCAACCACGAGCTTTTCAACGCTGCGGCGAAGGCGGGCCAGCTTCAGGATGTTGAAGGAGACCAATCGGGCAACAAGTCCGGAGGTGCCGCGGAAATAGAAACTGTCACGCCAGCCCTTTCCGGAGAAAAAGTTGAGATGCTTGTCCCAATAGTCCCTGGCGAAGGCCGGCAGGAGCGGCCGGATGGAGCCCTGGTACAGGATCCTGGCGTTGGGGGTGCGGCCGTGGCCGAAAAAAGCGAAAAAGTCATCGAAATCGAGGGATAAAATCGCGGCGCGCTTGAATTCGAGCAGGGCGTTCTGGATGGGATTCATGTCCACGGCGTGGACCTCGCCGCATCCCGCCAGCAGGTAATCCAAGGCGTTGCAACCGGCGCTGGTGATGACCAGGAGGCGATCAGTGGGGCTCAGCCGCAGGGCGACCCTGTCGAGTGCCGGGTCTTCCCAACACGTGTTGTAGAGAAGGTTGTTGCGGTGGACCGCGTGGAAAACGCGCGTGTGCAGCCGGTCCCTGACAGCATTGGCCATGGGGGAGTCACTCCAGAAGTCAATTCACCATTGTAAAGCTGTGCCGACAGGCAGCCCATGGTACGGCGTTGGCAACCTTGTGAAGGTTCAGTGAAGGAGGGCCGTTGTTTCCGGCCAACCATTCATGAGGTTGAAATTCTGCACAGCCACCCCGCTGGCACCCCGGACCAGATTGTCGAGGCTGGCGATCACCACCACTCGGTCGCCCACCCGCATCGGATGGATGTCGATGAAATTGGTGTGTCGGGTCTGGTTGGTGGAGGGCGGCGTGGCGCAGACCCTGATGAATGGCTTGTCCGAATATTCTGACCGGTAAAGCTCCAACAGCTCCTTGTTTCCGGGCATGGCCCCATTGCCTTCCAGGGTTGCTGTGATGGTGGAGAGGATGCCGCGCTCCATGGGAATGAGATGTGGAAGGAAGAGGACGGGGACTTGCTCCCGGACCAGGCCGCCGAGTTCCTGTTCCATCTCGGCGGTGTGGCGGTGGATGCCCACCTGGTATGCGGAAACGCTTTCATTGCATTCGGGGAAATGGGTTTTCAGGCTGGGGGTTCGGCCGGCTCCGGAAACGCCACTTTTGCAATCTGCAATGATTGTTCCTTTCCGCGCCAGTTTGCGCCCAACCAGGGGCGCCATGCCCAGGATAACCGTCTGCGGGTAACAACCGGGATTGGCCACCAGGCGGGCTTTCCGGATGGTGGAAGCGTGGAATTCGGGAAGACCGTAAACCGCGAGGGGAAGGTTGGTTGGGTCGGCGTGGGGGTGGCCGTACCACTGGAGCTGCCTGGATGGATCCTGAAGCCTGTAGTCAGCGCTGAGGTCGATGACCCTGATACCCTGCTCAAGGAGCGCGGCCACGCTGGTCGCGCTGGCACCATGAGGAAGGCAGCTGAATGCGGTATCGACTCCCTTGGATTTCAAAGCCTTGGCATCGAAGGGTTCGGTCCGCAGGTGGATTCTGCCATTCAGCCGGGGGTGGAGTTCAGCCAGACTAGTTGGCTCCTCGTTCCTGCTGGTGGCCGACACAATCTCCGCACCGGGGTGGCGCAGCAGGATTTCGATCACTTCCAAGGCGGTGTAGCCTGTCGCGCCCAGGACGGCGACTTTCCTTTTCCCGGCTGAATTTTCCACGGAATTTCCCACCATTGACCACTGGATGGAACCAAGGCTCATGGTTCATCTTAAAGCCGAGGACTGATTTGGCCGGGCCTGACTGATTCGGAACAGGCAAAGTAAGGGATTGCGAGGGGAGGATCATGGAACCGCAACTTCCCTGGGGAAATGGTTTGGAAGAACTGGCCCGCTCCCTCCGCGAAGGGATACAGACTGTGCGGGCGGTTGCTGCCTGTTGCCTAGAAAGAATTTCCTCGACAGATGACCACCTTCAGGCCTGGGCAGAATTGCGGCCGGAACGGGTTTTGGCCGAAGCGGACAGGTTGGACCGATTGATCCAGAACGGAATATGGCTGGGACCGTTGCACGGTATGCCCATCGGGGTCAAGGACATCATTGATGTCCGGGGTTATGCCACCGCCGCCGGTTACCCACCATGGAAGCAGGCGATTGCCCGCCAGGATGCCGAAGTGGTTGCCTGCCTGCGCTCCCAAGGCGCATTGATCCTTGGGAAAACCCAGACCTGTGCTTTTGCCAGTTTTGATCCTGCCCCGACTAGGCACCCAGCATTTGCCGGGAAAACACCCGGAGGATCCTCGGCCGGTTCGGCCGTTGCGGTGGCCGCTGGCCATTGCCCGCTGGCCTTGGGTAGCCAAACCGGCGGATCCATCCTTCGCCCGGCTGCTTACTGCGGGGGAATTGGTTTCAAGCCCACCCACGGACTGGTGTCCACCCAGGGGGTGGTTCCACTGGCCCCCACGTTGGATCATGTGGGTTTGATC
>CAWUOE010000073.1:0-11924 GCA_963923355.1 uncultured Gemmataceae bacterium
GACGCTTCGGCGCTGGCGTCGGTCATGACTGGCTCCTGGATGCCGCATGGGGCGTACGTGCGAAAGGTGAATCACCCGGAAAGGATCCCTGAGTGACCGAGCCTTTCAATTGTCCAGCTCGGGCCCAACTGGCGACAACCCAACTGAGGAAAATAGCACCCAGGAATGAGTGCCCGGTTCGAAGAAAAGCCTGACCGAAACTGGTGGCTGCCTCGACAAACGGTTTGCCGGTGCCGAACTTTCCTAGCCAAGCCTCGATGCCGAGTATCACCTGAAGCAGCAGCAGAACACCCAGTCCGCGGGACCAAAACTTGAGTCCTTTTACCTTGGCCGCTGAAAGGGATAATGCTCCCACCCATCCCGCGATCAGGATGGCAAACAAGACATGCAGCCGCTGGGCCCAGTAGGCGCCTTGATGGCGCACCACCACTGCCCAAATCAATTGAAGCAGGCAAAGGATCAGCAGCATGGTGAGCAGGCGTCGGGATTGTGCCAGGGAGTGGCTCCATTCGGGAGCCCTTGCAACGGGCCACGCCAGAATTGCCGTGAGGACGACCAGAGACAAAACCACTTGGCCGAAAGCGCCATGGATCGTGGCCAGCTCCGGCCCGAATAAAGCATGCAGATAAACCCGCAGGCCACCGAGGAGCCCCTGGGTTACCACACCCAGATAGCCCAATGTGGCCGCCAGCCGCATGGCGCCGCCGGGCAAGGCATGGCTCAGGTCGCGAATCGCGAGTCCCACCAGTCCAACCGCCGAAGTAATTCCCACCAAGGCTGCCGGATACAGCAATGCCTTGGAAACCGACCCGGTAGGCAATTTGGTCACGGGGTCGCGACCAACCGAGGCCATGGCAATGATCATGCCGACAAACACGCCAAGGACCAGCAAAACATGGGCTATCCGGTGCACCCTGGATCTGGAAAGCCAAGCCACAAGCGCTGTAGCTAGGATCAAGGTGCCTGCCAGATAGCCGAAAACGCGGTGGATATGCTCGATGAAATAACCGGGTTTGGGCTCCTGCCAGTTCACACCAAGCAGAAACCATGGCTCGGTGGGCCAAATCGGGTCAACCATGCCCACGCGGTAGGTGGTGATAAGCGTGCCCAAAAGGATCAAAGCCAGCACGCACACAGCGCTGGCCCAGGCGAGGCGAGCTGTGTTGGGAAAACAAACAGGCAGGGTGCGGGATGGTGTCATGGGAGTGCCTCAGGCTTTTGCCGTCTGGGGCAGGTGGTCCGCTTCACCTTCTCCCCCGTATTCATAGGGTCCGCGCAAAACCACCGGGGTGGTCTCGAAGTTGCCGTGGGGTGGAGGAGAGGGAGCCTGCCATTCCAGGGTGTTGGACTCCCAGGGATTGGCAGGGGCCTTTTTGCCGAAGATGAGGCTGAAGAAGAAGTTGCCAATGAAGATCAATTGGGCAAGGCCGAGCAGAATGGCACTGATGGTCATGAAACGGTTCAGTGGTTGGAAGGGCTGGAGGTATTCGTACAGCGTCGGGTCGAAATAGCGTCGTGGGTGCCCGCCGATCCCAAGGATGTGCATGGGGTAAAAGGTGCAGTTGGCCAGCACAAAGGTCAGGGCAAAGTGCAGCTTGCCAAGTGATTCGGACATGCATCGCCCGAACATCTTGGGAAACCAGAACTGGGTGGCTGCGAAAAGGCCGAAGAGCGTGGACAGGAACAGCACGTAATGAATGTGAGCGACGATGAAATAGGTGTCGTGGACATTCACATCCACCGGGGCAACAGCCATGAAGATGCCGGATAGCCCGCCAATCACAAACATGGAAACAAAGCCCATGGCATTGAGCATCGCGGTGGTGAAGCGGATGTTCGCACCCCAGAGCGTGGCCAGCCAGTTGAAGGTCTTCACCGCACTGGGTAGGGCGATCATGATGGTGGCCACCATGAAGGCGGCGCCCACCCGGGGGTCCATGCCGCTTTGGAACATGTGGTGTCCCCAGACGATGAAGCCCAACCCGGCGATGGCGGACATGGAGTAGACCATGGGCCTGTACCCGAAAAGTGGTTTCCGGCAGAAAACCGCAAGGATGTCAGACACCATTCCCATGGCGGGAAGCAGCATGATGTAGACGGCCGGATGCGAATAGAACCAGAAAAGATGCTGCCATAACAGCGGTTGGCCGCCGCCGGCACTGGTGCTCCAGGCACCGAATTGGGCTCCACCAGGGGGCAGGAAGAAGACCGTGCCGAAAACTTTGTCGGAAAGCTGCATGATGGCGGCCACTGTGAGTGCAGGCAGTGCCACAGCCTGCAGGATGGCTGTGATAAACAACGACCACACGGTGAGCGGCATGCGCAGGAGTGTCATGCCCGGCGCGCGCAGGTGCAGGACCGTTGTGATGTAGTTCACGCTTCCCATCATGGATGAGACGCCGGCAAAGAAGACAGCCAACAGCCAGAGGGTCTGTCCCAGACCGGCATGGCGTGCCGCAGGGGAGGCAAACGATCCGTCAGCCAGGTCGGCGCTGGACAAGGTGGGGTAGGCTGTCCAGCCAACGCCGGATGCCCCGCCATCCACGAAGAAACTGGCCATCAACAGTCCGAAGGCGGGCCACATGAACCAATAGGACAGCATGTTGAGAATGGGAAAGGCCATATCCTTGGCCCCGATCATCAGGGGAATCAGAAAATTCCCGAAAGCGCCCGTCAGCCACGGAATGATCACCAGGAAGATCATCACGGTGGCATGCATGGTGAACAGCATGGTGTAAAATTCGGGCGACATGCGGCCGCCCCATTCCGCTGGAATCTGCTTGGCCAAACCCGGGATGAACCGAGTGAGGATGCCGATCGATTCATCCGGGTAGCCCACCTGCAGGCGTACCAGCAGGGCCAGTCCACCGCCCACCAGCAAAAACAGGACTGCGGAAAAAAGGTACTGGATTCCGATCACCTTGTGGTCGGTGGAGAAAATGTACCTTCCGATAAAGCCGGGCTGGTGGTGGACAGCTTCGGATTCATGCATCCGTGCAAGGGTTGGGGTCTGGCTCATTCTTGCTCACCAGCCATGGTGTTGCCGGGGATTTTTTTGGCATCGGCAAGTGGTTCCTTGCGTGCCGATTGGCCGGTTTTCTGGCCCTTCAGCCAAGTCATGAATGACTCGCGGTCGGGATGGATAAGGACTCTGCCGCGCATGCGGTAATGGTTCCCGCCGCACAACTCCGCGCAGGCAATTTCCCATGTGCGTTCCGTTCCGTCGGGGTTGATATTGGTCTTGTCGGCATGGAGAAGGGCGGGAATGGTCTTTCCTGGGAGCATGTCCTGCTTGAACCGGAACTGCGGCAGGAAAAAACTGTGGATCACATCTGTGGTGCGTAGCATCATGCGGACCTTGGCGCCTTGCCAGGCGTGTAATTCATTCACCACATGGACATCGTCTACCGCCGGGGTGGAGGCCCACTGGAGCGGGTTTTCCGGCCAGGCATTAGCGGGGTCTGCATAGCGCAAGCGCCATTCCCACTGTTTGCCCGTGACCGCGACCAGCAGATCGGCCTGATCCAGTTTGGCTGCATAGCCGGCTGGCAGCAGAGCCCCTGCCCCCTGGCCTTTCATTTTGGCCCAGGTGGGCAACTGGGCTATGGCGATGTACACAAGGATCACGGCCGGAACCAGGGTCCAAACGAGCTCCAGGGTATGGTTCCCATGGACAGGTTTAGCGCGTTCTCCCTCGGGAGATTTTTGCACCATGGTGTACACGAGCACGCCTTGCGTGATCGCGAAAAACACGGTGGTCAGGATAAGGACCAGATTGAAAAGGCCATCCACCTCTCCGGCCACGTCATTGGCTTTTTCAGGTAGCCAATAACCGCTGCGAAGCGACCAGGCTGTGTAGCCGGCAACCAGTGCGGAGTTGAGGCCGACCAATGCTGCCCAAACCTTCTTAAACCGGAAGGCTACCAACCAGGTCACGCAAGCCAGACCGGTGAGAACCAGTGGCAGTGCGTGCTCAGGCGCGGACCAGTCGATGGCGAAGCCGGCCACCTTGTTTGCCTCCGGGACCGAATTGTTTGCCGGATCAAGCAGCATCACTGTTTGGCTCCGCCGTGGACTTGCTGACGGATTTCAGAGGGCAAAGAGTCAGGGTAGGGCAGGGCCATCAGGAAACGGACCAGATCCCAGGCCTGCCTGGCAGGATCACCTTCCTGGATGTTGGCTTTGGGCATGCCGCAGGGTGGAATGCCGCGGATGATGCGATAGTACAGGTCCAAGGGCCTTCGCCCGCCTTTGTAGGTTGGCACCGTCAAGTTCGCAGGGCGGACCACTCCTCCCCAATTGTCAAACCGGAGGGCACTTTGCCGGCCGTATCCTGCATGACAATTGACGCACTGTGCCTGGAAAATCTTCATCCCATTCGCCAGGGATTGAGCTGGTGTGGGCTGGTCCTGCGGGTAGGGATCCGACAAGGGTTGTATGGGATTTTTATCTGCCGAAACATATTCCCTCAGGATTCGGTCCAGCAATTTGGCCATGCCGGCAGTCAGCAGACTGCCTTTGGCTTTGGAGGCGAAATCCTCCACATCGGCTTCAGGGTCTTCCCATTCCAAAGCTCCGGAGAGAAATCGCAAGGCTCGGGTCCGGGACTCCTTGGAGGGGTCCTTCTCAATGGCTTTCAGGGTTTCTGGATCCTGACGAAGTGCGTAATACAGCGCCCAGTATTCCACCTCCCCACGAATACTCAAATGCAGGGTGTAGGAAGCCAAAGCGTCGACATCCTCCTTGGGCAGGAGTGCGAAGCTGGGCATGGAGGTGCCTTCCAATCCCATATGCAGGGTTCGGAGTATGTCCTCCCGCCTTGGACGCGCTTTCAGCGGTTGGAATCCGGATTCAAGTTTGTGCTCGGAACTGGAGATAAACTTGAATTCGCCCTGGCGAAAATCCCGGGGGAGCGGGTTCAACCAACCGCTTGTCGCACCGGCCCCTTCGCCGCCTAAACCATGGCAGTGCAAACAAAGGCGGCGGTATTGTTTACTCCCGCGTTCCAAAACAACCGGGCTCAGTTGAAGGGATTCAACCAATTTGCGGATGTTCTCAAATCCATCCACGCCTTCGGTACCCACCGAGGGTTTTCCCGGTGTTCCAAACTGATTGAGGAGAAAGGAGTTGACCTCATCCCGCCATTCCCTTCCCCAGTCGGCGGAGTCGAGTTTTTGGGGATGAAGAACGGGAACGCCTTGATCCTCCAACCACTGAAGGCTCATCTCCGGTTTGCCGGGTGGTGGGAAGGCGGGCGGAGCGGATGCCGGTGCCTTTTCAAGGTTGACCAAAGGATTTGAACGCAGGGGGTACACCACGCTGTCGGGGATTTCAGTCACACCGCAGCCGGGTAGGGTCGTGCAAATGGCTGAAACGGCAGTCAAGCAAAGGGTTATGGCGCCCAGAACCGACACCCATCGTCCAAAGCAATTGGAGCGAAGGATATTGGTCTGAGTAATTAGCTGCTGCATAGTGCTATCTGGCCTAATTGAAGGCGTAACACCTTGGTGGGCTTAGTCCAAGGGTGCATGATACCTCTTAAGGCAATCTTTGTGCCATCTTTTCGAAGGAAAACCTGGAGTAAGTAAAAGCAGGGCAATTCCTCATAAGTCTTAAATTGGTTTTGGTTTGCGTTCGAAATTAAGGCGGACAAACATATCTGAAATTGAGAGCGGATTCTTGAAAAATTCCCGGGAATGGGAACGTCTAGCCGGGTGGAATCCAAGTCCGGGGTTTTAAGGGCAACAGGTCTGGGTTGGTAATCGGCCCGTACAGGTCCGGACGGCGGTCTGCGAGACGGCTGATTTCATGTTGCCCGGCCACACGGACAAGGTGCTTGTTTCGGGCCAGGGCGGGCTCGATCGTGGCAAACAAAATAGCGGGTTGATCATCCTCCGAGATGGCGATGTATTCCCCTCCCGGAGTAGCAATTCTGCTCTGCCCCAGGAAATGAAACCCTCCCTCCTCGCCCACCCGGTTGCAGACGGCATGGAAAATATGGTTTTCCAAAGCCCTGGCTGCCACCAAATGTCTCACCACGCAGATGGCTCCCTCGGGCCAGTTGGTGGGAAGGACCACCAAATCTGCTCCCAGCAAGGTGAGGGACCGACAGGTTTCGGGGAAGCTGCCGTCGTAGCAGATCAGCATCCCCAAACGGAGCCCGCCGAGGTCCACCACACGGTAGGGTTCGGTCCCAGCCGTGGTGAATCGGTCCAGCCCCATCCAGGGTAGATGCGTTTTTCGGTATCGATCCACCAAGCCGTTGGGCCCGAGAAGCACAGCGGTGTTGTAGAGCGTTTCACCAGCCCTCTCCGCAGTGCCCACAACCGCAAAAACATTCAGGCGCGAGCAGGCCTCTTGAATGGCATGGATGTGGAGCGAGTCAAGCGGGGTGGCCACGTCAAGTGCTTGTTGACGTGAAGAGAAGGAATATCCGGTGATTGCGCATTCGGGAAAAACAATCAACCGGGCACCTTTTTGGGCGGCCTGCTCCAGTTTTTGGATGATCTGCTGGGTGTTTTTTTCAGGTTGCCCCAGGCTAACATCCATTTGCACGCAGGCAATGGTCCAATGATTTTGAACAGTCATCAGGTCAGTTCCAGGTTTCGCGCTTTTGGATTCGAACGGAGCAGGAGGGGGCATCGGTGTTTCCCAGCCAGGCGTCCCAAGCGCCGTGGTCGCCAATATCGACTCCTTGCGCCTGGGCTTCCCGCTGAAGGTGGGACTGCAGGTCCATGAAGAACGCTGAGTCCATCAGGTCGATATGGTTTCGCAGTTGTCCGTGCAGCACGCGGTAAAGCAGCTTCCACTCGGCCAGGGGATAAACTTCCTGAAGGCGCATGGGAACAATCCTTCGCTCGGAGATAAGCTTGGATACGATGAACGCATCAACATTCCCATCATAGTGGAATCGACCGACATGGAAGTTTTGCTGAGTAACGATGATGGAATAGCGGCCCCGGGCCTTCGTGCGTTGTTTGAGGCATGTGATGCGCTGGGGTCCGGGGTCCAAGTCAGGGTGGTTGCACCGGAGGAGTGCCACAGTGCGGGAGGGCACCGTGTCACGACTGAGCGGATGCTGGCCACCCGAAATCATGGGGAAGGATGGGTGGGACTGGATGGCACGCCCGCAGATTGCGTGAGAGTTGGGTTACACGGGCTGAATTGGAAGCCGGATTGGGTGTTTTCAGGGATTAATTCAGGCGGTAACCTGGGCGCGGATGTTTACCTGTCCGGTACGGTGGCGGCTGTGCGAGAGGCCACCATCCATGGGGTGCGCGGAATAGCTTTTTCCCATTATCTTGGCAGAGGCCAGGGTTTCGATTGGCCCCGGGCCACACGTTGGACCCGGCGAGTCCTTGCGGCCCTGCAGGGTGAGACCCTGCAACCCGGCGAGTTCTGGAATGTGAATTTCCCCAGCCTTCCGCAGGATGCCCCGGATCCTGCCCTGGTGTTTTGCGACCACCTGGGTTCCTCGCTGCATGTGGCCTATCAGCAGGTGGAAGGTGGATTCCTGTATGCCGGAAACTACCATGCCCGGGTCAGGGACCCGGGCAGTGATGTGGAGGCCTGTTTTGGCGGGTCCATCGCCATCAGCCGCGTCCGATTGTGAACCGGCGAGACATTTTCCCCTGATCAGGCCGCGCGCGTCATGACCAACGCCGCATTTTGGCCCCCGAATCCAAAGCTGGTGGAAATTGCCTTGGTTACCGGCAGGTCACGCGCGGCATTGGGCACATAATCCAGGTCGCACCGGGGATCGGGTTTGGTTTGGTTGATGGTCGGAGGGACCACTCCTTTGTAAAGGCTCATGGCCATCGCCACCGCTTCCACGGCACCGGCTGCACCGATCAGGTGCCCGATCATCGACTTGATCGATGACATCGGCAGGTGGCGGGCAGAGTCGCCAAACACCCGTTTGACCGCGGTGGTTTCCATGAGGTCGTTCAGACGGGTGCTGGTGCCATGGGCATTGATGTAATTGATGTCCGAGGCATTCAGGCGGGCCTCGCGCAACGCCCATTCAATGGCGCGGGTGGCCCCGCCGGCTTCTGGGTCTGGCTTGGTGATCGCGTATGCATCGAAACTGGAGCCCATTCCCGTCACTTCGGCATAAATAGTGGCTCCGCGCCTGGAGGCGTGTTCGTAGTCTTCAAGCACCAGAATGCCTGATCCCTCTCCCAGCACGAAACCATCGCGCTCCCCATCGAAGGGTCGGGACACTTCGGCGGCGTTTCTCTTGGCCGGACTGAGGGCGCCAAGCGAGGAATAAGCCAGCATCAACAGTGGATCAATTCGGCTGTCGGCGCCTCCCGCCAAACAGTAATCGGCGTCGCCGCGCTGGATTAGGCGGAAAGCTTCGCCAATGGCCTGGGTACCCGCTGCACAGGCCGTTGTGATGGTGTTGTTGGGACCCTTGGCGTTGTGCAGCAGGGAAATGTGTGCCGCCACCATGTTGGGCAGGTATTTGAGAATCCAGAGGGGAACCATGGACGAGGAATTTTTGCCCAATTCGCTGGCGTCCAGGCCGCCTTCCTGGCTGCATGCCTGGGCTAGCATCGGGGCAATTTCGGGAAGGTCGATCGGAACCATTCCGGTTCCCATGACCACACCCAATCGTTCCGGGGTGATGATGTTTGCATCGAGCCCGCTGTCTTTCATGGCGAGGTGCGCGGCAACCACACCGAATCGAGCGGCGCGGCCCATAATCCGCAGGCTTTTGCGGTGCTCGGGAGGAACCGCCTCCATGAGGTCGAGTTCTTTCACCTCGGCTGCGATTTTGGTGGGGTGGTTGGTGGCGTCAAACGTGGTGATCGGACCAACCCCGCTGTGACCTTCCACGCAGGCGTTCCAAAAGGCTTCTTTGCCCACGCCATTGGGAGCCACTACGCCCAAACCCGTTACTGCAACGCGTCGCATTGGATGGACAGCCCTGCACAGGGCCAAGAGTTGATCCTTGGCCCGCGGTGGATTTACAAGGGCCATCCTGCCCTATGTAAACCTGTTACAACTCGCTTCCTGCTTAAAGCACCAAGGCCGAAATCACAGCCCAGCCAATTTAAATTACCTTCTGTGCTTGGATTCCTGCAACTGTGCATAAGTTAAAAATGCCTTTAGTTAGCTATTTTTCTCATTTTAGCCAGCACATTCAACAGATTTGGCACATTTTTACAAAAAATACCGCTGCAAATAATGAGCTAGATCCCTAAGCCATTCCTTGTGGCCCAACCTACTTAATCAGTGGTTTGGGCAGCAAAAAGGCTTTTGGTGCTCATTGATTCCACAGATTTGCGTTCCCTTATCCCTGGGTGGAAAATGCAATGAAGAAATATCAATGGTTTTGTTCAGGTGATATTAATGCTTTCTTTGGGTTAACTTTAGATAACATTGCTGTTTTATTGATTCTTGTCACCACCATTTCTTCCACTGTCCCATGGTTGGAGCAATCTGCTGGCAGGCATTCTTTCAGTCCCGATTTTGTCATGACCCACATGGTCCCGGGGACCGCCCTTGGCGTTCTGGTGGGAGATCTCATTTACACCTGGATGGCCTTCAGACTGGCTCGGCGCTCCGGAAGCGATTCAGTCACCGCCATGCCACTCGGTTTGGATACTCCCAGTACATTTGGCATGGCATTTCTGGTCTTGCTACCGGCTCTGCAACAGGCGTCGGCCCAGGACAACCCCTTGACCAAGGGGGAGGCAGAACCGTCCATGCGTTTCGCCTGGCATGTCGGCCTGATGGTGCTGCTGATGGTGGGCTTGATCAAACTGGTTTTGGCCCCGCTGGGAAATCGGGTTCGTGGTTGGGTGCCAAGGGCTGGACTTCTGGGCAGCCTCGCCGCGATCGCCTTGGCGCTCATCTCTTTTTTGCCTTTGGTCAACGATGGGATTGCGAGTGTTCCGCTGATCGGGATGGTGGTGTTGTCCATCGTTCTTTACACGCTTGTCGCTCACCAGCGATTGCCGTGGGGCGTTCCCGGGGCTTTTGCCGCCTTTGTGGTGGGATTGACGGTTCATGGCCTGGGTATGGCTTTGGACAGGTGGACGGGGCTGCGGGTGGTCCCGGAGCTTGGTTGGCCATCCACCCACGGAATGCAGTTATTCGCATTTTGGCCTTTTGGGGTAGAAAGTTCGGCTTGGTGGAGTCAGGTCTGGGCGGAGGCGTTGGGTCGATTGCCGGTCGCCTTGCCTTTTGCACTGGCCACTGTCGTGGGCGGAATTGATTGCACGGAATCGGCCGCCGCGGCGGGTGATGAGTACGACACCCGCCACGTCCTCTGGACGGAGGCCATTGCCAGTCTGGTGGCGGGGACTCTTGGCGGGGTGATTCAGACCACGCCCTACATCGGCCACCCTGCGTACAAGAAAATGGGTGGGAGGGCGGCATACACACTGGCAACGGCCTTGTTCATCGGTGTGGCCGGTTTGCTTGGTTGGTTTGTGGTGCTTGAATCCATTCCCCGTGGTGCGCTGTATCCGATTCTGGTGTTTGTCGGGTTGGAGATCACTGCTGTCTCTTTCCACGCCACGCCTGCTCGCCACCATGCCGCCTTGGCTTTTGCGATGTTGCCTGCCTTGGCTGTGGCCGCACTGTTGTGCATCAAGGGTGTTTTTGGTCCGTTTGCTCCTCCAATCGCCGGGGAGCAAAGCCTGCTGACTCTGCAAACACTGAGGTGCTTGTCCAATGGTTTTCTGCTTACCTCCCTTTTGTGGGCCTCCATTCTTGCCATGATGATTGATGGAAGGCGCAGGGAGGCTGTGATTTTTTGCCTGGTGGCGGCGGCGCTGGCGTTCTGTGGGGTGATCCATTCGCCCCTTCCGGATGAGCGGGTGGGCTGGCCTTGGCAGGTTCTGGAAATGGTTCCAGCGGGCATGGAAAAAGCGGTCGCCTGCCAGACACCCTGGCATTGGATGACGGCCTACCTTCTATGGGCCGTGATGCTTGGACTGGCGGGGCGAGGCAAAGGAAAAGAAATCCCCGCTCAAGCGCCTGCTGATTGAGCGGGCCATGGCCTTGGTTGAATTGGGAATCTCCATCCTGGAGGTAATTATTGAACCGGGTCCGATCTTGGGCTTGGTCAATGGGTTGAGTTGTAGCCCGCGTTTTTCAACATGCGCCGAAGGTCGACAATCATCTGGGTATCAATGTCTTTGTGTTTGGGGTGGATGAAAAATTCTGTTTCCGAACCGATGGTCACCTTCAGCTTTCCATCCGGTTTTTCCTCGCACTTACCCACCTCGCCAATCAGCGAAACTACATCCTTCCAGTGGATATTGTGGTTGGTGGGGTGGGCAAAAATTGCCCGAAGGGTGTCAGCATGATGACTGTTGACCAGCCTGGAAGTTTCGCTCATCGTCAGACCCCTTCCGATTGCGGGTTGCGTGTGGGATCCAGCCTGTTCGCAGTCTGAACAAGATAATTGGATCTTATTATCTAATTTAAGCATGCCCGGTTGCTCAGTCAACAGACGGAGGCCTCACTTGATTTGCCATTTGGATTGTTTTGACGCCAGTTGCCGCATGGATTCCAGCCAGTGCCAGCCAAGGGAATCGGGGTCCTTGCGCGAAAAAGTAATGGTTTTTGCCGGTGAGATGGCAATGGCTTGTGGGACCTCCAGCCAGCGGGAGACATGCAGATAATGCGGTCCCCCCGCATGCGTCGGAGGAATATCGGTCAGGTCCAGCGACACCGCACGGGCCGAGTACAGGGTGGAATAGATCGCATTGACACCCATGGCTCCAAAGGCGTGGATGGTCACCGGTAATCCCGTGGTTTCCGGAATGCCATCCAGTGCTGCCATCATCTGGACGCAATCCAGGACTTGGCCCGATTCAACCGTAGCCCCCAGCAATGCCAATCGTCTTCGGGTCATGTGGGGCAAAGATTTTCCGCCGGGTCCGGGATGGGTGTCTTGCCAGTCG
>CAWUOE010000074.1:0-11918 GCA_963923355.1 uncultured Gemmataceae bacterium
GGGGAACCGACCTGGAGATGACAATCAGTGCCCCCGAGGACTGGACCGTGAACTGTGTGGGCGAACCGGACCGGCAGTCAGTCGCCGATGGCCGCAGGACCACCGTGTGGAAAACCACGAAGCCGATCCGGTTCTTCAACATCGTCGGGGGCCCCTCCACGCTGGTGGAAACTCGGGGCAAGGAATCCTCCGTCTTCCATGACCGCCAGCACGCGTTCCACACCGAACGCATGGCGGAGGTTCTGGATGCCGCCCGCAGGCACTACGGCGAATGGTTCCACCCCTACCCGTGGAAGTCGCTCAAGCTGACCGAGTTCCCCGGCCTGGCGAGCTACGCCCAGGGATTTCCCGGCAACATCACCTTCAGCGAGTCGATCGGCTTTTTGGCCCTGAAGGCCGAAAAAGGCGAGGCGGACACGGTGGATTTCATCGTGGCCCACGAGTCGGCCCACCAGTGGTGGGGCAACATCCTCACCCCCGGCAAGGGTCCGGGCGGCAACGTCCTTTCCGAAGGCATGGCGAACTACTCGGCCGCTCTGTTGGTCGAGAAGATGCGCGGCGCCAAAACCCGCCGCGCGCTGATGACCAAGTTCGAGCGGGAGTATGTGCAGCAGCGCAACCCCGACCGGGAACGGCCCCTGCACAAGGTCGACGGCTCCAGGCCCGGCGACAACACGCTCGTCTACAACCGGGGTGGCTGGGTCTTTTTCATGCTCATGGAGGAGATGGG
Organism: uncultured Gemmataceae bacterium; assembly: GCA_963923355.1. Classification (GTDB taxonomy): domain Bacteria; phylum Planctomycetota; class Planctomycetia; order Gemmatales; family Gemmataceae; genus UBA6894. Next base: position 731 of record CAWUOE010000074.1, read on the forward strand.
CCGCGAGCGGATGCTGAAAGGCCTGCGGGAGTTCATCCTCAAATTCAAGGACGGCCCGGACTTCCCTCTGATTGAGGACATGGTGGAGAGCCTCCGGCCCCACGCGGCTGATCCCCAGGCGTTCGACACCTTTGTGAACCAGTGGCTGCTGGGCAAGGTCCTACCCGAATTCACCCTGGGTGCCATCCGCCACGAGGCGGATTCCCGTGGCTACCACACAGTCACGGGAACCATCACCAACACCGGCACCGGCACCCTGCGGGTTGATGTGACGGCGATACCGCCCGCGGGAAAGGATGACGCCGATTCCATGGATGAACAGGGGGAAAAACCCAGGGCGCCCGGTTCCCAGCAGACCGTGACCCTGGGTCCGGGACAAACGGTCCCGTGGAAGCTGGCCACGGAATTCAAGCCGGCCGAGGTGGTGGTGGATCCGGATGTGAAGGTGCTGCAGATGGCGCGCAAACTGGCCAAGTCGCCAGTACCGTGATCGTCAAGGCACCACGGGCTTCAGGGGTTTGCCACCGGGCTGGTCCACCGGATAGGTGGCGGTGTGGGCCTCCAGCGCTGCCACCAGGCCAGTCATCATCCGTTTCAAATCGTCCGGCCTGGTACTCGCCAGATCGCTCTGCTCGAAGGGATCTTCCCTCAGGTTGAATAACTGGTAGTGCGATCCCCCGGAAGATTTGCCCGGGAAATAGTGGTAGATCACCTTCCAGTCACCCTGCCGCCAGGTGGTGAAATAGTCGCACCGGTGCGGCGCGTGGGGGTAATGCATCAGGAACTGTTCCCCACGGGCGGGGTCCGGCTCAGCCTGGAGCAGTGTTTTCAATCCGCGGCCATCCACCACATGGCCCACGGGGTTGGGTGTGTTTGTCAGTTCAAGGATGGTGGGATACAGGTCGTGGATGGCGGCCTGCTGCCGCTGCCAGGTCCCTGGACGGATGGGCAGCGCCTTCTGCGCCGGATGGTCTGGATTGGCCTTCAACCAGGCGGCAATAAATGGAACCCGGGTGCCCCCTTCATACTGGGATCCTTTTCCGCCCCTCAGGGGGGCCGAACAGGCCACAGCCTGGTGGTCGCCCAGCGGGGCGTCGCTGCCATTGTCACCCAGGAAGAAGACAAGCGTGTTGTCGGCGACTCCCAGTTTCTCCAGGTGGTCCATCAGGTCACCCAGCGACTTGTCCATGCCCTCCACCAGGGTGGCAAAGGCTTTCGCATAAGTCGGCTTGTCCGACTGGCTGTAATGCTTTTCGAACCGCGGATCCCCCTGAAAAGGAGCGTGGACCGCATAGTGCCACAGGTTCAGGTAAAACGGTTTCTTCTCCTGCACCGCCTCGCCGACCAGGCGGTTGGCCTCGAGTGTCAGCGCGTCGGACAGGAAGGTGTTGGTTCTGTGGTACTTGTCCAGGCCCGGCACCGCGTTGGCCTTGATGCCCGCCAGTTTGCCGTAGCCGTGCTGGGCGAAATAGCTGCCCGGCTGCCCGATGGCACTGCCGCCCACATTCGTATCAAATCCGACATTCAGCGGATCCGCGCCCGGCTTGCCGTTGGGACCCAAATGCCCCTTGCCGACATGGAAAGTGCGGTACCCCGCGCCCCGCAGAACCGAAGGCAGGGTCACATCCCCTGGCTTCAGGCCTGCCCAGTTCCAGTCTGCCGGCCCATTGGGCCCGGCATTGTCGCTGTTGGGGTCGATCCAGTTGGTCACGCGGTGTCGGGCAGCATTCTGGCCGGTCAGTAGCGATACCCGCGAAGGCGAGCAGACGCTCATGGCGCAGAACTGCCCAAACCGGACCCCGCGTGCGGCCAGCCGCTCCATGTTGGGTGTGCGGTAAAAGTCATTGAGCGGATACTTCGCGGGCATGCCGCCAGGCCCCGCCAGGAACGGGACCGAGGTGTCCATCACCCCCATGTCATCGATCAGGAACACCACAATGTTGGGTGGCATCTGGGCGGCCGGCAGCGCCGCGGGGATACAAGCCGATGCCATCAGCACCAAAGCGATACGCCGGCAAATCACCAAAACCCCTGACATCAACGGTCATCCTTCCTGTTTTGCCAACGGGCGGGCCAGTCGGCCGATTCGGAACGGGCACCCGCAAGGTAGCCTCCGAGGGTGCGCGCGATTTCCGGATGGTTCAGGGCGACATCTACCTTCTCGCCCGGGTCCGCGTCTGTGTCGAACAGCCTGACCGGACCATCGGCTGATCCGGAACGGATCCCCTTCCAACGCCCCTGATAAAGCGCCGCCTGGCGGAACCCGCCCTCGTGGAATTCCCAGTACAGGAACTCATGCTTCTTTTGTGAGGATCCATCCCCCCTGAATGTTGGCACCAGGCTGATGGAATCAAGCCCCTGGGGAGCCTGGGCTCCGGCCAGTTCGGCGGCTGTCGCCAGGAAATCGCCCGAATAACCGACATGGGCACTGGCTTTTCCGGCGGTGATGGTTCCCGGCCACCAGGCGATGAATGGGACCCGGATCCCGCCATCGGTCAGGCTGCGCTTGATGCCGGAATAGGGGCCGGAGGGATTGAACCGGGCCAGGCTGTGGTTGCTCTCGTTGTGCGGACCATTGTCGCTGGTGAAGATCACCAGGGTCTCCCGATCGATCCCCAGCTCCCTCAGGGTATCCAGCATCCGGCCCACACAGCCATCCATCCGGTGGATCATGGCGGCGTGTCCCTTGTCGGTATCCGGCCAGTCCTTTTCGGCAAAGGGGCCAAAATCAGGCACATGGGCCCCGTTTTTCAACGCGGCACGGCGCTCGTTGTTCGCGTGGGGGATCACCATGCTCCAATAAAGGAAAAAGGGCCCGGCCTTGTTTTCCCGGACAAACCGGACCGCCTCCTCGGTGAACAGGTCATCGGCAAAGGCTTTCGCCTCGGTGGCATACCCCGCGCCGTTTTTCCCCACCGGCACAATCTTGTTGGGCAGGGAAACCTTTTCCTCATTGCGCCAGAGAAAATCGGGGAAATGATTGTGGGCGTGGTTCTGGTTCAGGTAGCCGAAAAATTGGTCGAAGCCATGCTTGCGCGGCAGCCCGCACTCGGCGGCACCCACATCACCCAAGCCCCATTTGCCCACCAGGGCGGTCTTGTAACCCGATCCCTTTAGTAGTTCGGCCACCGTGGTGTCGCCGGGACGCAGCGCCTGCGCCAGGGGGTTGGCCTGGCCGGCGTTGCCGCGCACCCGGGTATGCCCGTGGTGCAAGCCGGTCATCAGCACACTGCGGGAAGGCGCGCAAACCGTGGCCCCGGCATAAAAATGGGTGAAGCGGGTTCCCCCCGAAGCCATGGCATCGATGCGGGGCGTGGGTATCACCTTCTGGCCGTAGCAGCCCAGTTCGCCGTAACCCAGGTCATCGGCCATGATCCAAATGAGGTTCGGCCGGCCAGCCCGGGCCAGCCCGCACGCCAGCACCAGCCATCCCACCACCAACCAGTTGATGCGCGCCATGCGGTCCTTCATAACTGGCCATCCACAGGCCAGTACTCGGCAAGGTTTGTCTGCTTTCAGAAAAGGCATCCTACCCCCTTCCCGGCCAAACCTCCAAAAGATTAAAACTACAAACTGACTGGAACAATTCAATATATTAAAATACCAAAGTATATTATATTCTAATAATAAATGCTGATTTCGTTCCGTTTTCCCCCTCCGACTCTGACCCACACGCAATCTTCATCAAAAACACTTGGTTTTACACCTGAATTTGAACCTCCTCGGGCTGCCTTGTGCCGAATGGTGCCATAGGATGACTTCCTCTCCACAGATTCGTGCGGCCATGCGCCTCGTGGGTCAGTGTTCCAAAGACAGTGGCTGTTTAACGCCCTGCCGAGGTTTGCATGAGCTTTTTTGATTCGTTGCAGGCGCTCTCCCCTGGAGCTATGGTCTGCCTGCTGATCGCCCTCTTCTTCGCGTTCGCCTTTGAATTCATCAACGGCTTCCACGACACCGCCAACGCGGTGGCGACCGTCATCTACACCCGCACGCTAAAGGCGGTGCCGGCGGTGTTGTACAGCGGCGTGATGAACTTCCTCGGCGTGATTTTGGGAGGAACAGCGGTCGCCTTCGGCATCGTCAACCTGCTGCCGGTGGAACTCCTGCACGATCGCGAATCCAACGCGGCTCTCGTGATGGTGCTTTCCCTTCTCATCGCAGGGGTCATCTGGAACCTCGGCACCTGGTACTTGGGATTGCCCGTCAGCAGCTCCCACACGTTGATCGGTTCAATCCTCGGCGTGGGCCTTGCGAACAGCCTCGCCAGCGGACAGGGCCTGAGTGGTATCAACTGGTCCAAGACCATGGAAGTCGGCCTGGCCCTCCTCGTCTCGCCCCTCTTCGGTTTCCTGGCGGCGGGCAGCCTCCTGCTGTTGATGAAATGGCTGATCCGGGACCCGCGCCTGTACCAGCCGCCCCACCACGATGACCACCCGCCCGGCTGGATTCGCGGGTTGCTGCTGGCCACCTGCGGCGGTGTCAGTTTCGCCCACGGCAGCAACGACGGCCAAAAGGGCATGGGCCTGATCCTTTTGGTGCTGATCGGCTTCATGCCGTTCACCTACGCGCTCAACACCTCTAAAAATGATCTGGCCGCCCAATGTCACCAGGCCGTCGACAAGGTGGAGCAGATCGCCAAGAAACACGAGTTGAAGGTTTCCGACAAACTGGCGGAAAACCTGGCCACCATCCGCCGCATCACCGAAAACCGCGATGGATTCGGTGAAATGCCCGCCGAAGACCGTTGGGAAGTCCGCGTGGCCCTTTTCAAGGCCACCAAGGACCTGCCCAAGCTGGCCAGCGAAGGGGAAGCAGCCAAGGAATTGAAGGGGCTGGTGAAGACCTTCAAGACCGCCATCGAGTTTGTTCCCCTGTGGGTGGTGGTTGGCACCGCCCTCGCTTTGGGAATTGGCACCACGGTGGGCTACAAGCGGATCGTGGTGACCATCGCGGAGAAGATCGGCAAAACACACCTCAGTTACGCCCAGGGTGCCATGGCGGAACTGGTGGCTTCCACCACCATCACCGTGGCCGCCTATACTGGCATGCCGGTCTCCACCACCCATGTGCTTTCCAGCGGCGTGGCAGGCACCATGGCCGCCAACGGTTCGGGTGTGCAGGGCCACACGGTCAAGCGCATCGGGCTGGCCTGGCTGCTCACCTTGCCGGTGTGCATGCTGATGAGCGGCCTCTTCTTCATGGTCGGCCGGATGCTGGTTCCCTAACCAGCCTGCCTCCCTCCACTCATCTTTCCTTAGAATGGCTCCGGGTCCCCGGGAGCCTTTGCATGCACATGGTTTTGGCAATCTGGCTGCTGGCGGCGCAGGCAAAAGCTCCAGTGGTACCGGCCAGCCTTCCCCTGGTGGCCCTGGTCGACCTGGACCAGTCGCCCCGCAACCTGGGAGCGCCCGTGCTGGGGGCGGCACGGGTGTTGGTGTTTGTCACCACCGAATGCCCCATCGCCAATGGCAACATCCCCACACTGAACGGGTTGCACGCTCGCTTCGCGCCCAAGGGTGTGGAGCTATTCGCAGTGGTGTCCGATCCATTCATCACCCGCTCCGAGGCAACCTCCCATTACCGCGATTTCAAAGCCCGGTTCCCGGTGCTGTTTGACGCCTCCTGCCAACTGCGTGACGCGCTGCGGCCCACCCATGTGCCCGAAGCCTTCGTGTTCGACGGGCGGGGCAAGCTGGTCTACCGCGGGGCGATCGACAACGGCTGGGAGGAGGTGGGCAAGCGCCGTCAGGTGGTGACCCGCCATTATCTGGCCGATACCCTGCAGCGCCTGCTCGACAAACAACTGCCCGAGCAGGCCACCACCCTGCCGGTGGGCTGCCCGGTGGAGTATGGCACACCGGGGAACAAACCGCCGTCCATCACGTGGACCCGCGATATCGCCCCGCTGTTGGCCGCCCGCTGCGGGGACTGCCATCGGCCGGCGGGCACAGCCTTCGACCTGACCGGCCTGAACAACGCTCGGAACCACGGCCACAAAATCCTGCAAACCCCCTGCTCGGGCCCGTCCTCCCCGCTCCGGCCATTCAGCGGGAACGAGACCGGTCTGCTGCGGGAATGGATCCGAGGTGGATTCCCGGCCGGCGACCCCGCCGACTGGCCCGTCAAAAGGCCCTAGCCGGGAACAATTTGCGATTCCGGCCATATTGCCCGCCGTGGTAGCCTGTCCCCCTTGATAAAGGCCAGGCTAACCCCGCGAAACAAATGATGAATAGCCAGATGATTCCGCGGGCCATCGCACTGGTGGTGGCCTTGGCGACCACGCTGTGGATCATCGGCTCATCCCAAAGGCTGTCCGCCACCTTTGACGAACCGGTCTACCTGCAATGCGGCCTGAACTGCTGGTCCCACCACACCCACAAACCGCTGATGCGTCTGGGCACCATGCCTTTGCCGGTCGATGTGGAAACCTTCCCGCTGCACCTGTGGCACTGGTGGCACCAGACCACACCCAACTGGGACAACGACTTCGGCTGGATGCTGACCGTCGCGCGCACCACCGCCCTGCTCTTCTGGTGGAACCTGCTGCTGCAATGCTGGCGTTTGGGCATGCTGGTATCTGGCCCCTGGTGCGGCTTCTGGGTGATGACCGCGGTGGCGCTGGAACCAAACCTGATGGGCCACGCCGCGCTGGCCACCACCGATATCGCGGTGACCGGGTGCATGCTCGCCACCCTGGTGGAGTACCTGCGGTACCGGCAAAGCCCGTCCCGCCTGCTGTGGTGGAAGGTGGCGCTGTGGTGGGCGCTGTCGCTATTCGCCAAGGCCTCGGCGCTGGTGTTCGTGCCACTCCTGATCCTGTCAGCCGAGGCGCCCACTCTGTGGGACCTGTGGCGACAGCACGGGATCAGCCGGGACCTGTTGAAAGGACTCTGGACCAAACTGAAGGGCTGGATGGCGCTGGGCTTCACCGCGCTGGCGGTGGTATTCCTGCTGGTAGGCAGCGACTTCCAGCGCGAGCGCACTTTTGTGGAATGGGCCAACGGCCTGAAGCCCGGGGGCATGCACGACACCATGGCGTGGCTGGCGGACCACCTGCGCCTTTTCACCAACGCCGGCGAAGGGCTGGCGCAGCAGATCAAGCACAATATGCGGGGCCACCCGAGCTACCTGCTGGGCGTGGGTCATCCCAAGGCGGTCTGGTACCACTTCCCGGTGCTGCTGTTGATCAAGTTGCCCACCTGGTTTTGGGTGTTGCTTCCGTTCACCCTGTGGCGGCAATGGAAATCGGCCTGGGTGCCGGGTCTGGTGGCCTGCGGGCTCCTGCTTTCCTTCAGCGTGAACTGCCGGGTGCAGATCGGGCTGCGGCTGGTCTTTCCGCTGGTGGTGATGCTGATGGTGCTGACGGGTGTGTCGCTGGCCGCCTGGTTGCGGGATGCGGTCGGCCGACGATGGGGCCCGGCTCTGGCCAGTCTGGTGCTGTTGACCTGGGGTGGCTGGACCATGGCCCGACAATTCCCCGACGGCATCCGCTATCTCAATGATTTCTGGGCCGATAGTTCCCGGCCACAAACCCTGGTGAGCGATTCAAACTACGATTGGGGCCAGGGTCTGTTGGACCTAGCCGACCGGGTGGGGCACGATGCGGCCCACCCGATCTGGGTGGCCTACTGGGGAGGCGACCCGCGGGTCGACCGCGACCCTTTCCGACGATTGGTGCCATCAGCCCAGGGGATCACCGATGAGGCCCGCCTGGACGAATGGCTCCAGGGCAAGACCGTGGCGATCAGTGCCACCATCCTGAACGGCCCTCCGTTACCCGCCGAGTACGAGATCATCCGCCGCCATTTCCAGAAAAAATCCCCCGATGTTTTGACCCGCTGCTACGCCGTTTACCGCGGGCAAAACCGCTGAATCAGCCATTCCTGTGGCTTTTTTCAAAAAAAACGGGAATCCGTGTCCGAATCCAGACCCGCCGGAGCATTCTTGGGTGTGGGCTCCTGTTTCAGGCCCCTCACCCGACCAAGGACTCCAAGCCATGTTTCGCGCCTGCCGCCCCGTTCTGGAAAGCCTCGAAAACCGTTTCGCCCCGGCCCAGGTCACCCTGGTCCCGCTCCATCTGGGCGCCCTCACGGCGCGGGTGGCCACCCTGCCGACAAGTGTTCCCCCTTCAGTTGCCATCGACTGGAACACCCCATCAACCGGCAAACCGACCGTCATCACCGACTCACCCCTCGGTTCGGCCGATACCCTGATGGCCAAAGCATCCGTGGTGATAGACACCCCCATCGGCTCACCGGACATCTTCAAGTCCTGGTGATCCCAAGGCCTCAACCCCGACTCTGACCATGATCCGACCGATTACAATCGGTCTCGGATCAACGTGCGTCCGGGGAACATGTCATGCCTTGCCTGATGGCAGCCCTCCTCCTGGCGGCCAGCCTGCCGCCTCCTTCCCTCCAAAAAACAGACCAGCCCCATCTGGTGGTCGTGTTGGTGGATGATTTCGGCTGGGGCGATATGGCCTGCCAGGGCAACTCCCAGGTCGCCACCCCGCGCTTGGACCGCATGGCGCGCGAGGGCATCCGCTTCACCCGGGGCTATGTGGCGGCCCCCATCTGTTCCCCATCGCGATGCGGTTTGATCACCGGGCAGTTTCCCGCGCGCTGGCGTATCACGAGTTATCTGCAAACCAAGGCCGGCAACCGCGCCTGCGAGATGGCCGACTTCCTCGACCCCAAGGCGCCCTCCCTGCCAAGGATGCTGAAGGAGTCCGGTTACCGGACCGCCCATGTCGGCAAATGGCACCTCGGCGGCGGGCGCGATGTGACGGACGCTCCAAAATTCGCCGCTTACGGTTACGATCTCGGGCTGGGCACCTACGAAAGCCCCGAGCCCGCCGCGTCCCTGGGCCTGAAAAACACGCCGTGGGGCCCACAGGACAAGCTCGAACCAGGCCAGGTCCCTCGCCACGAGCGCACGCGCTGGATGGTGGACCAGACCCTGACCTTCCTGAAGGAACAGCCGGCCGGCCCGCGGTTTGTGAACCTCTGGCTGGATGACACCCACACCCCGTTCACCCCCTCGGAGGAACAGATGGACCGGGTGCGCGCGCCCGGGGATGGTCCGCAAAAAACACGGTACAAGGCGGTGGTGGCGGAAACAGACCGCCAAATCGGCCGGCTCCTCGACGGACTCGAGGGGACCAACACGCTCGTGATCCTCCTCGGGGACAACGGGGCCTCGCCCCCGTTTGAACGCCAGCGGGTGGGCGGCCTGCGCGGCCAGAAACTCAGCCTGTACGAGGGCGGCATCCGGGTGCCGTTCATCGCCTGGTGGCCCGGCAAGGCCAAGGCGGGGATCGTCAACGACCAAACAGTCATCAGTTCGGTGGACCTTATGCCCAGCCTGGCCACGCTGTGCGGAGCCAGGCTGCCGCCGGGCTTCCAGCCCGACGGGCAGGATCTCTCCACAGCCCTGTTGGGGCAGACACCCGAACGGACCAAACCACTGTTTTGGGAATATGGGCGGAACCCCAAATCCTTCGCCTATCCGCAGGATGCCGCGCACCGTAGCCCGAATGTTGCGGTGCTGGAGGGGGACTGGAAGCTGCTGGTGAACGCGGATGGCACCAGGCCGGAACTCTTCCACCTGAAAAAAGACCCGAAGGAGTCCGATAATCTCGCCGAAAAAGAGCGGGAACGGGCCGCCCGCATGACACGGCTGGCGCTGGAATGGCGCAAGTCGGTGCCATGACCACCTTTCACCTGGCCGATGGCGGCTGGATTCTCCTCGAGGAGGGATTCCTCCAACCGGCCGATGCCAGCCGTTGTTTCCAGGCCCTGCTGGCACACACGGACTGGGTCCAAAAACAAGGGGTGTTCGGCCATCTTCAGCCCAGGCTGACAGCGGCCCACGGCGACCCGGGCATCAATTACCGTTATTCGGGCACCAGCAACCCGGCGGCAGCGTGGACCGACACGCTGCTGGAGCTGAAGCACCGCGTGGAGCGGGTCCGCGGCCGTTACAATTTCTGCCTGCTGAACCGGTACCGTTCAGGGGCGGACAGCGTGGGCTGGCATGCCGATGATGAGCCGGGCATGGGTGAGGTTATCGCCTCGCTGTCGTTGGGATCAGCCCGGGTTTTCCGCATCCGCCACAGGCAATCACGGGAGACACGCTCCATCCCCCTGGCGGATGGAGCGCTGCTGATCATGGGCGGGACGATGCAGAGGTTTTGGCAACATGCGGTGCCGAAGACCAAACGGCCGGTAGGCGAGCGTGTGAACCTGACATTCCGCTGGATGGCCGGGTGATTGATGCCCGTGACCAAGTTGCTAGACTCGCTCTGGACCAACCACCTTCCATCTGGAGGACAACCCCATGATGCGAATCATTGCCCTGGCCCTGCTGCCCGCCCTCTGCCCGTGCGTTTCCTCCCAGACTGTTGAGAAAAATATCCCCTATGTGCCGGGAGGGCACGAGCGGCAGGTGCTCGATGTCTACTCCCCGCAAAATGCCAGGGACCTTCCGGTGGTCTTCTGGATCCATGGCGGTGGCTGGCAGACCGGCGACAAGTCCCAGGTGCAGGTCAAACCCAAAGCCTTCAACGACAAGGGATTCGTGTTCGTGTCCACCAACTACAGGCTGCTGCCGCAGGTGGACATGGGCACCATCATCCGTGATGTCGCCAAGGCGATCCGCTGGACGCATGACCATATCGCCAAACACGGCGGCGATCCGAGCCGGGTCTATGTGATGGGCCACTCGGCCGGGGCGCAACTGGCTGCGATCGTCTGCACCGATGACCGCTACCTGAAGGCCGAAGGGCTCTCCCTTGGCATCCTGAAAGGCTGCGTTCCCGTGGATGGCGACACCTATGATGTGCCCGCCATCATCGAGATGGCCGAGACCCGGGCCCGGGTGCACGGCCTGCCCATGCCCCAGTTCGGCCACCGGGTGAAATTCGGGGACAGCCCCCAGAAGCACAAGGACTATTCGGCGGTCACCCATGTGGCCAAGGGCAAGGGCATCCCGCCGTTTCTGGTGATGTATGTCGCCGGACACCCCGACAACAACGCCCAGGCCCAGCGCCTGGCCAACTCGCTGAAGGCCGCAGGCATTCCCGTCACCCTCTACGGCGGCCGGGAAACCACCCACGACAAGATCAACAACGACATCGGCCTGCCCGATGATCCAGGCACGAAGCTGCTCTGGGGATTTGTCGGCA
>CAWUOE010000075.1:0-11855 GCA_963923355.1 uncultured Gemmataceae bacterium
GGTCATGTGGGGCAAAGATTTTCCGCCGGGTCCGGGATGGGTGTCTTGCCAGTCGGTCCCACCTACTCCGCGGGGAGCGAAATGTACCTCCACCTCATCTTTTGGGGTTCCTAGGTTGAGCAGGGAATTGGCAGCAACCTGCAGTTCCGGGGAAATCCTGACGCGAACCCTGGTTCTACCTACACTTTGCGCGTTGCTGTAAACCACGAGGGGTAATTCCAAACCAGGTTCCACCTCCACGCTCCATTTTTGGATCAGGCGGTTGTCCATGATCTGGCTCGATAGCAACCGGGGAGGCACTTGGTGGCCACGTGGCCAATGTGCGAAGGAGGTACGCGTTAATTCCGCCTTCAATCGATCCGGTTGCTGGGCAAGCCAAAGGGTCGCTTCAGTTTCTGTTTTGGGAATCGGGTGGCTGGCGGGGGAGACGAACCATTCGTCCACCGTGGTGTTGAGCTCGTCCTTGGGCAGTGTGGTGAACACCTTCAGTTGAGTTGGATCCAGGGGGGCCGGTTTGCGATTGAGAAGGTCTCGGGGTGCCACTCCGGCACCATGGCGGTCCAGCCAACCCATCGCGCCTTGGCGCAATTCAGGGGTATCCAAATGGCCGCCAGAAGTTTCCATCAAGGCGAAGGCGTCAGGTTTTCCCGCCTGGCTGAAGGCAAGCCGGGCGAGGGTTGCCGGGCGGCGATAACCGCCCACCGGGAATATGGGGTCCCGGTCACTGTTACCCAAAAGGGTGGCGCGCGGTGCGCACAAGGCGATGATGTGAGCAAAATCCAGCCCCGCCACATTGTGGAAATACATGCAATCACAATGGCCCGTGACGCACCCAGGCAGGTTGGGGTCCATCTCTCCCTGGATCAAGTGGGCGCGAAGGTCTGCCAGGCCCGCAACCGGGACAATGGCACGCACTCGCTTATCCGCGGCACCCAACCACCAGGATGTTGCACCGCCACCTGACCGGCCTGTCACGGCCATTCGGCCCTTGTCCACCTCGGGACGGGACTCGAGGTAATCCAGCGCCCGGATGGCGTTCCAGAGTTCCACGCCGGCAGGTGTGAAACCCCTATCATGCCACCACCAGCGGTTGTGGCGGTGGGTGCCGTGGTGGGTCCCCTCGATCTCCCCCAGTTGCAAGGTGTCGATAATCAGGCAGACGTAACCGTTTTCAGCAAAAAGGGCCGGATGGTGCTGGTATGGCACCTTGGAGCCGTATGCCACCCTTTTGGATACGCCTTCCGCGCTTTTTTCCTCCCGAACCAGTGTGGCGTGTCCGCACACGTAAAGTACCGCCGGGGAAGGACCTTTTGGTGTCTTGGGCAGGTAGAGGTTGCCCGTGACATAAAGTCCGGGACGGGATTGAAAATGAATTTTTTCTACCTTGTAAAGATCTGTCTCCACCATGCCGGTCACGACGGGGCGGAGCGGTGTACGCTCAGGCAGGGGTGAAAGCCCCATCGATTCGAGAAAGCCTGCACGCCAACGGGTCTGCTTGGCTTCAAGCGTTTCGTTTGAGGCGAGATCCTGCGCGCAAGCCCGTTCGATCCTGGCTGTCGCCCCGGCAATCCAGGCGTCTCGCCAGGTTTCTGCGGAAGACGGCACGGTCTGGCCGCAAATGAACAGCAGAATGATCGAATTCATCAGGTACTCTCCGGTTTTTCCGTCGGGTTGCCTGGGGTAGAATTACTGAAAACAACCTGTGCCCAAGCCGGTTTGGCTTGCGCCCTGGTTGCATTGTCCATCACCCAGTGTTCCCGCCAAGGAAATTCTGAATGTCTTGCATGGAAACCGGTCCCGGCTTGGCCGGGGTGGAGGCTCTGGCCAGCCCAGCCCTGGTTTTTTTCCTGGACCGGATCGAAGGGAATCTGGGGGCTGTTTTAAGGATGGTGGGTGGAAAGGCGGAGTGTTTGCGGCCCCATGTGAAAACTCACAAAACGCGGGAAATTTCAAGGCTTTGGATGGCCCTCGGGGTTACCAAACATAAGGCTGCCACCTTGGTGGAGGCGGAAATGCTGGCCCAGGAGGGGGCTTCCGATGTGCTGGTTTCTTACCCACTGGTGGGGCCCTCCCCGGAGCGGTTGAGCTTTTTGGCCAAGGCCTACCCGCATACACGGTTTAGTGCCCTGGTTGACAGTTGGGAAATTCTGGAGGGTTTGCGTGGTGCGGCCAAGAGGCAGGAATGCAACCTTGGGGTGATGCTGGATCTCGATGTGGGGCAGCACCGAACCGGAGTGGGCCAAACTTCCCTGCGTCGGGAATTGGTTGAAGCGCTGGCCAAATCCGGTCCGTTGGAACCAACCGGAATCCATGCGTACGATGGCCACTTGAGCATGGAAAGCGGGGAGGAGCGGCGAGAATTGGCCCGCGGGGTGCTGATGGAGGCACTTGCTACCCGTGAAATGGCCATCAGTTCGGGGTGGCCGGTCAATACCCCGCTGGTGGTGAGTGGATCACCCGCCTTTCCCGCGCACTGTGAGAGCCTGAAGTCGGTGGATAACCTGGAGCTTTCACCGGGCACCGTTGTGTTGTTTGATGCGGGCTACGCCCGTTATCCGGATTTGTCGTCTCATTTCTGTTCCGCGGCTGCGGTATTGACCCGGGTCATCAGCAGACCCCAGTCTGATGTGGTGACCCTGGATTGCGGCACCAAGTCCATTGCCAGTGATCCCCCTCTAGCCAAAAGGGCCCGAGTAGAAGGCCTTGAGGATGCGGAAATCATCGGCCACAACGAGGAGCACCTCGTTTTGAGAACCGCTCGGGCGGCAGAATGGCCGGTCGGACGGACAACGCTAGCATGGCCCTGGCACATTTGCCCCACGGTCGCCTGGCATGATCAAGCTTGGGTTTTTGAAAGAGGGCAGGCGGTGGGGGTCTGGCCGGTGGCGGCACGGGGTCGGCAGAAAGTTTCCAGGTCTGGCCTTTGACCAGGTCTGGTCGGTCAGCCTGAAAAGCCCTAAATTTAAGTGTTGAAAGAGGGGTACGGCATGGATGCGGATGGCTATGCGAACAACAACGGCGGTGGTCAATGGTCCGACGGGGCACCATCTGCTCCCAGACGAGTTTTGTTGAAGTTAAGTGGCGAAGTACTCACCCTTCCCGGTCAGTCAGGTATCAATATCGAGGAAGTGCTCAAGGCTGCCGCTGAAATCAAGTCGTTGCTGGATTTGGGAGTACAGCCGGCTGTTGTGGTGGGCGGGGGCAATATCCTCCGGGGTGCGCAATTTTCTAGCGGAACCACGGTGATCAAGAAAGCCACAGCCCATCACATGGGTATGCTGGCCACCGTGATGAATGGCTTGGCACTTCAGGAGGCCTTGGAAAGCTTGGGGTGCGAAACCCGATTGCAGACCGCGATTCGCATGGAAAGCGTGGCCGAGCCCTTCATTCGCCGTCGCGCTGTTCGGCACCTGGAAAAAGGGCGCATCGTGATACTTTCCGCCGGAACAGGCAACCCATTCGTGACAACAGACACCGCCGCCGCCCTGCGCTCTTGCGAATTGGGTGTGGATATCCTGCTGAAAGCCACCAAGGTGGATGGCGTGTACAGCGACGACCCTGTCAAAAATCCCCATGCAGTCTTTTACGACAGGCTTTCCTACGACCAGGTCTTGCGCGACAACCTCAAGGTGATGGATGCCAGTGCGGTGAGCATGTGCCGGGAAAGCAATGTGCCCATCCGGGTTTTCAACTACCGGAGGGAAGGCAACATCCAGAAAGCGGCCTCTGGCCAGCCGGTCGGTACCCTGATTTCCTCGAAGGCCTGACGGATTAAAGGTTTCGTTGGTTTGAAGAATGTACGGGAGTGGTGTCATGCAGAACGCGAAAGCCATCTTGAAGGATGCCGAAGACCGCATGGAGAAGGCGGTGGGCGTATTTGTGAATGAGCTGAAAGGGTTGCGTACCGGGCGGGCTACCCCCGCGCTGGTCGATAACCTCCGGGTGGAGGCATACGGCGGTGCCAGTGAGATGAAGCTGCGGGACATGGCACAAATTTCAGTGCCCGAGCCCCAGCAACTGGTCATCAAGCCTTTCGACGCCGGCACGCTGAAGGACATCGAAAAGGCAATCCGCGCGTCGGACCTCGGCTTGGCACCCGCCAATGATGGCAAGGTGATTCGCCTGAATGTTCCCCCTATGAGCGGTGACCAGCGCAACAAGCTGGTGGCACGTGTCAAAAAGTCGGCAGAGGAGACCAAAGTTTCATGCAGAAACATCCGCCGCGACGGCAACAAGCATATCGACACTGCCCAAAAAGATGGGCATCTAACCGAGGACGAGCAGGCCAAGGCCAAGGATGAGATGCAGGGCCTGCTCAAAAAGTTTGAAGACAGGGTCGGCGACTTGGCCGACAAGAAGGGCAAGGAAATTCAGGAAAATTGATACAGGATTTTCCCGCTTGAAATGATCCAAGCGCCGCGGGCTCCCGCGGCGCTTTTGCCTTGAAAGGGCAGTCCGGTTCGCGCCGGCACGGAGTGGTGCGATGAAAACCCTGCGCCAGATACATGACCGTTTCCGCAACCTGGCCACCGACGGTGGTCTGGCTTCGGAGCAGGTGCTTGAAAGCCGTGCTGCGCTGGGTGCCAATCAGCTCACACCACCAACACGGGTTCCCCTCTGGCGGCGTTTCCTCGAAAAATTCGACGAGCCGATCATAGGCATCCTCTTGGCAGCCGCCCTCCTCTCCACCGTGGTGGACCTCTTCAAGGGTGGAGTGACTCAGGGTGTGTGTGGATTGGGGGTGGTGGTCGTCGCTCTGATTCCCGGATTGTTTCGGCGTGAACTTCGGACTTGGTTGCCTTCGCTCATGTTGTTGGCTGCTGTCGGGCTGTTTGCCCTGTCGGCGCTGGGTGGGCATCCCTCTTACGAGGGATTGGCTGTCATGGTGGCGGTGATGTTGGCGACGGGGGTTTCCTTTGCCAGCGAGTACCAGTCGGATCGCGAATTCGAGGCCCTGAACACCAAGCGAGACGCCATCCGCGTGAAGGTCACGCGCGATGGGCAATTTCGGACGATCAACCTGGAAGAGGTGGTGGTGGGTGATCTGGTCCACCTCGAAACCGGGGACGAGGTTCCGGCTGACGGACGGCTTGTCACAGCGGTGGAGCTGGCCTTGGACCAGTCGCTTCTGACCGGTGAATCGGAACCGGTGCGGAAGACAATCTGCCGTTCCGATGAAACCGCCCACGGACCGGACCATGCAGGGTGCGCGTTCCGTGGGACCCAAGTGGCCCATGGCACCGCCAATCTGCGTGTGGCCGCGGTGGGCGACTCGACCATGGTTGGCCAGATCGCCCGCAGCCTGTCCAATGTCGGGGAAACCGAAACTTCCAACCTGCCTGAGGCGGAGGAAAAACAATCCGAGGTAGCCAAGGCTGATCGGATCCGTGACAAGCTGGCTCTTTCCCGCCGTGAAACACCCCTCCAGTTGAAGTTGAAGGGCCTGGCGGATCTGATCAGCACGGCTGGTTATGTTGCCGCGGTCGCGATCTTTCTGGTGGTCATGGGACGGGCTTGGGCTGACGGGGAATTGTCGGGTGGTCTTCTGCCTTTTCTCGGTGCACTGCTGTCAGCGCTGGTCTATGCCGTGATCATCGTAGTCGTGGCTGTCCCGGAGGGACTGCCCATGAGCGTGACGGTCTCGCTGGCTCTGGCCATGCGGAAAATGACCCGGGCCAACAGTCTGGTCCGCCAAATGGTAGCTTGCGAGACCATCGGCTCGGCAACTGTGATCTGCTCCGACAAGACCGGAACCCTGACCCGCAATCGCATGACAGTGGTGGGGGTGCTTGCTGAGGGAATAGATCTAGAAATTGGCAAGTCCGGGTGGAAGGCGGTGACGCGCGAGCCACTACTGAATGGCGGAACAACTCCCCAAAAGCCCCTGGATTGGCTGGCCCTGAACGCTGCGGTGAATTCCACGGCCCACCTCGAATGGAAGGATGGCCGTCAGTTGCTGGTGGGTTCGGGAACGGAGGGGGCGCTCCTCCGATGGCTGGAAGAGCAGGAAGTGGGTTACAAGGCGGTACGGGAAGTCCACCCTCCCTTGTTGCAGTGGCATTTCACCAGTGAGCGTAAGCGGATGGCGACCATCATCCGGAAACCGGGCCCAGCTTCCGTCGAATTGGTGGTGCTGGTCAAGGGCGCGGGTGAAATGGTCTTGGATCTCTGCGACCGCGTGATGGGAGCGGACGGTGCGATCCTTCCCCTCGGTGAAGCCGACCGTGAAAACTGGCGGCGCAGGATCGTTTCACAAGCCGCCGAATCAATGCGTACCATCACATACGGCTGTCGATTCATCCGGGACGATGATCCCAAAAATCCCACCGATCTGGACACCTTGTATGCCCGCCAGGAAGAGTTGGAGAGAGGTTTGGTGTTCTTGGGCTTCATGGCCATTCAGGATCCGGTGCGCGATGATGTGCCCGAAGCGGTGGCCCGCTGCGCTGAGGCCGGAATCGGTGTGAAGATGGTGACTGGTGACAACCCCGAAACCGCCCGGGCGATCGCCCGTGAAATAGGTTTGATCCACCACAAAGATGCCTTGCTGTGGACCAGCCGGGAATTCAACGCCCTGACAGATGACCAAGCCCGTGAATTGCTCCCAAGGCTGACGGTATTGGCCCGGGCACAACCGCTGGACAAATTGCGACTGGTGCGGTTGCTTCAATCCAGTGGCGAAGTGGTGGCGGTAACCGGGGACGGGACCAATGACGCCCCGGCGTTGAAGCGGGCTGACGTGGGGCTGTCGATGGGGATTGCCGGCACCGAGGTGGCCAAGGAGGCAAGCAAGATCGTCCTATTGGATGATGCCTTTTCCACCATTGTCAAGGCGGTTCACTGGGGAAGGGCCCTTTACGAAAGTATCCAGCGCTTCATCCAGTTCCAATTGACGATCAACCTGAGCGCGCTGGTCATAGCTTTCCTCGCTCCCCTGTACGGTATTCGCCCGCCTTTCACAGTGCTGCAACTGCTGTGGATCAATGTGATCATGGATACTTTTGCGGCGATCGCGCTCTGCAGTGAACGGCCCGAACCCGGGTTGATGCGCCAAAAACCAAAAAGGCGCGATGAGTCGATCATCACCCGGGGAATGGCCTTCACCATCCTCGCCACAGCGCTGTTTTATGTTGTCACGCTGTCCGGTTTACTTGTGGTGATGCGGGGAGACCCGGCCAACCCCGGGTGGCTGGCCGGCGAGGGCCCTTGGATGGCTGAGTCTGCCGGAAAAGTATTTCCGGTGGAGGCTGGGGACTTGTTGCAATCTGGGTTGGACTGGACCCGCGGCGAAGGGGGCGAGACGGTCAAAGTCCGATTCACCGTGCGGCAAGCCACGTTGTTTTTCACTGCATATGTCCTGTTTCAGGTGTGGAACCTTTTCAACTGCCGGTCACTCGATCCCAAGGTGAGCGGGTTGCGCGGGGTGGCGGGAAACCCCTGGTTCATTGCCATCGTTGTTGCAATTGTTGTGGGACAGGTGATGATCGTGAACCTGGGTGGTGTGATTTTCAATACCCAGCCACTGGGTTGGGAGTGGCTATGGATCAGCATTGCTACCGCCAGCGTGCTTGGGGTCGGTGAATTGACCCGCCGATTCTTTGCGTGGTGGGAGGCGCGGGCCAGCCAATTGACAGGAGGGGAAGACCGTGGCGGAATCGCGTGAAATCCTGGAAAAATTGGGGGTGGGTCGCATACGCAGGCACGTGTTCTTATGCGCCGGTCCCAAATGCTGCAACGAGGGGGATGGTCAGAAGGCGTGGGAGGCGCTGAAAGCTGAAATTGCCGGCAAAGGATTGGCCCAGGGTGAAAGCGTCTGCTTTCGCACACGGGCTGTTTGTCTGAGGCTATGCCAGGATGGTCCTGTCGCTGTGGTTTATCCGGAGGGCACATGGTACGGGGGACTTACTGCGGACCGGATTCCCAAGCTGGTGCATGATCACCTGGTGGAAGGCAGGATTCTTGAAGAGTGGGTCTTGGCGAAGGACCCCTTGGCCGGACCCGTCGACGAAGCAAAGTAATAACGGATCCTGAATCACTGGGTCAGGGGTTCCCTGCGTAGATGAATGCTCTCATCGGCTTGGCGGTCTTGGGTGCCATCTTCTTGTTCTCCTTGATTTGGAACAAAATCAGGAGGCCCAGGGCGGAGGCCTCAGCCGTTTTCCTGGGGCTGCCTTCCGCTCGCTGGCATCCTTGCACCTCAGAAATGGAAGGCCCTCGGTTTCTGTTCACACCGGAAAGAAGGCAGGGAAAGCACACCAAGCCGCCAGAGTTGTCCGTGGCTGTGCCTGCCCAGTTTCCCGGCCGGATGGTGGTCCGATTACGGGACTGGAAAGATCGTTTGGGACTTCAACTGGGACTTGCTAGGGCATTTGACACTGGGGAGCCAGCCTTCAACCAGCGCTTTTATGTGGAGGCCATGCGGGAGGGGTTTGCAGCGGATCTGTTGGCCAAACCCGCTGCCCGGGAAACAGTCCGTCAGTTGCAGGCCCTCGGATTCGACAAAGTGACCTGGATGCCAGAGAAGTCTGAGATCCGTGCCGAATGGGTGGGTTTTGTTCCCAGTGGGGAGCGGGATGTTCAGGTGGTTGGCGAAGCAGCCTCCCTTTTGGAGACCCTGGCCCAGGCAGGTTTAGGACTCGACCCGGGACCGTTGCCCGATTGGTCATTTCGGCGTTGGCTCGGAATGGGTTGGGTATGGCTTTGGTTGGTGCTTCTACCGTTGATTAATGCTTACGGGTTTTACCTGGTGAATTATGTATACCCGCCCCTCGCCGGGAACTGGTTCCATGCGGCGCCTTGGACCCTAGTTGGCGTTGGCATTTTTTTGGTGCCAGCTTGGTACTTTTTCCGAAATTCTCCCGCCGGCCACACCACCCTTGGCATGTGGCTGGGTGTGATTGGGGTGCTTCTTGGGATAGGTGTCTACCCGGTTTATTTCAGCCTGAATGGTTGGTTGGACAGCAAGGCTGTAGAAACCATCACCCTGCCGATTCAAGGAGTCCGTAAGACCAACGGGAAAAGTGGGACGCATTATTACGCGACATTGGATGCAGAGATCGCCGGCAGGTATGTCGACTCGGTGAAAGTAGACAGCATTGTGTATGACATGATCCAGCACCGGCAGTTGGATAAGGTGGTAATCGAGTTCGGACCCGGTTGGCTGGGTTTCCCCTGGAGAAAATCGCAGGGTTTCAGTCTGGGCCAACCCAGGGATGGGCGCCGTGTGGGCCTCCCAGCCGGATGATGACTTTTCTCAAGCGATATTTTGCGAAATGGAATGCAGGATTGCCTTGCCAGCTCGGGTCAATCGATACCGGGCAACCTGACGCAGTCCTTCAGGGGCATCGGGATTACCAGCGCTGATTTCAAGCCAACCCGATCCAGCGGCAACCGCATGCAGGCGTCGCAACTCCCGGGTGGATATTGAATCGGTTTGCCACCGCGAGCACCAGTTGGAGTCCACTTCGGATTGGTAATGGCCCAGTAGTTCGACCAAACCTGGCAAAGCCAGCGCCAAGCGTGCCTCATCCTCAAAGTCCAGCAAGTCCAAGGCACAGTTCCTCTGGTGACATTCGTGGTCATCGGCAGGAGCTGGACTTCGGGACAAAATGGAAAGGGATAACGCGCGAATTTCCTCATTCAAAGGAAGGGTTGATTCCGGAAATACAGGTTGGGCCACCCCTGCATTGGTTGGGGCAGGTTGTGAGGGTTCATGGTTTTGGAATTATTCAGGAACGGCTAAAGATCCACCGCGATATTTCCAACAAGTTGGGTGCCTTCCCGGTGGTGAGATAACCGATCCGGAAAATGCGCCCAGCGACCCAAATGGCTGCCACCGTTGTCAGCAGGACCAGTACAGCCCCCAACAGCGGTTCCCACAGGGGCAGGTTCGGCGCCGCCGCCACCCGGCACAGCATCAAGGTGGGGGTTGCCAGTGGCACAAAGGAAGTCGCCCGGGCCAGTGTGCCGGTGGGATCTTCCATCACGGGCATGAGAAACACCAGGGGAAGTGAGAACGACAGGCTGACTGGCATCAGCATGGTTTGGGCCTGTTTCATATCCGAGCAAGCGCTACCCACGGCGACAAAAAGTGACCCGTACAGCAGCAGGGCCAGGACTTGAAAAATTACAAACCAAAGCGGCAAGTCCCACCGGAGGTCTCCCGCCAGATTCCAGTGCCTGGCGGCCAGGAGGCCGCCACCCAGGTAAACCAGGGACAGCACCAGCCCGGTCGCTGTCATTCCCAGCAGTTTTCCCGCAAGTATCTGGAACGGTTGCGCGCTACCCAGCAACAATTCTCCAATTCGGTTCATCTTCTCTTCGATCACGCCCTGCAATTGGGGCGATGCGCCGATGAGCACGACCATGAAGAGGATGATGGTGGCGAAAATGGGTACCAGGGGACGGAGACTGGATTGTACCTCCCTTCCCTCGATCACCTGCCCGGATTCATCCAGGGTGGGCAGGTCCCTTTGGACGAGGCCCTTGCCAGTGCTTTTACCGGCGGCATCCAGAAGGGCAACTACTTCCTCCGGTGTGTATCGGCGGTCCTTTCGCATGAGTAAAAGAGGGTTTTGGCCGGCGCTACGTTGCATCTGTACCAGTGTGATCAGTTTGACACCCACCCCCAGTAGGACATCCTTGTCGAGGGCCCGGTCGGTGTAGTAGGTAACGGCGGCTTTTTCCTGGTCGGTCGGCTGGGCCTCCAAGGCTGCCGGGCCGATATCGAAAAATGCCGCAAGTTCACCGGAAGCCACCCTTCGTCCCAATTCGTATCGGGCTTGCAGCGCCTCCTTTTCGCCGGCGGGAGACAGTACCGTTTCAAACTTCAACAGGTCCAGGCTGCCGGGTAACAAGGCATTGCCGTTGGCTGATTCTGACCCTGTACCGCGCCCCGCCTCCTTCTTGCGCAGCAATTCCAGGGTGGCAACCGCCTCGACCCCTTTCCCCGGTGTGCGATCCATGATGGCGATGGTGCGAACTTTCGGGTTTTTCCAGCCTTGGGCCAGGTTGGATGCGCTTGAGCTGATCAGGATCATCACCGGCATCAGCACCAGACTGATAAGGAATGCCTTGTTCAAGACGGAAGCGCGGAATTCGCGGATGGCAATCACCAGGATCTTGTTCATGGCAATTCGGGCCTCAGGCGGCCGCGTCCTCCATGCGAGTCGCGCCCACCTGTTCCAGGAAAATCTCACGCAGGGAGGATTCGCCCAGGTCAAACCGGGCGATGGGGCCCTGTTGTTGCAGGGCGCGCAGCAATTCCTGGGAATCCCCCTCGGGGGCCATCACGATCGATATTTCAGCACCCAGGTCGGCGCAGCGCTCGACGCCAGGAAGGCGAGTGGTATCGATGGGGCGGTCTACCAGCCTGGCCCTCACCGTGACACGCCCGTGTCGGCTGCGCACCTCGGACCAGGTACCATCCAGTACCTTCCGTCCCTCGTGGATGAGTACCAGGGAATCGCACATCCGTTCCGCAACATCCATGTCGTGGGTCGAAAGGATGACCGTGGATCCGCCAGCCTTCAACTCGCGTATGGCGTCGCTGATCTGGGCGGCATGAACCGGATCCAGTCCGCTGAAGGGCTCATCCAGGATCACCAGCTCGGGCCGGTGGGCCACGGCGCCGATGAACTGTACCCGCTGGGCCATGCCCTTGGACAGGGCCTCCACTTTCAACCCGGCAGCCTCAGCTAAATCCAGCCTTTCCAGCCACAGGCGCACGGAGGATTCGGGTGAGCGTATCCCCTTCAGCCTGGCGAAGAAACAGAGCAGGTCCAGCACCTTCATCGAGCGGTACAGGCCGCGTTCCTCGGGCAGATACCCCACTCGGTCGCTGGCACATTTCTCCC
>CAWUOE010000076.1:0-11766 GCA_963923355.1 uncultured Gemmataceae bacterium
ACCTGGTGCGCACCATCTGCCGCAGCCGCACCTACCAGCTTTCGGCCAACCCTGTGGACGGAAACAAGGACGACAGCCGTTACTTCAGCCATGCGGTTTCGAAGCTGCTGACCGCCGAGCAAATGCTGGACGCGATCTGCCAAGCCACCGAGGTGCAGGAAAAGTATCCGGGGCTGCCCGCCGGAACCCGGGCCACCCAACTTCCCGACGGCGAGGTGAACAACCAGTTCCTGAAAACCTTCGGGCAGCCGGCGCGCGAGTTGGCCTGCGAGTGCGAGCGGGAAAGCGACAGCAATCTGGCGCAGGCGCTGCAACTGATCAACGGACCGACGATCAATGACAAGCTTAAGGCCCAGAACAACCGCTTGGGGCGACTGATTGCCGGCAAGAAGTCCGACAAGGAGATTTTGGCCGAGTTGTACCTGTCCACCCTGTCACGCCTGCCCACTGCTGAAGACGAGAAGATAGCCCTGGCCCACCTCGCCAAGGCAAAAGAGTCGCGCAAGGCCTGGGAAGATATCCACTGGGCGTTAATGAACACCAAGGAATTCCTGTTCCGCCATTGATTTCCCATCGATCCTGATCAAGGGGCACCATGCCTGTTCTTGAAGGTGACCTCGTTTTCCCCGACCGTGTGGAATATGGCCAAATTGGCTGGGCGGGGGAGTTGCTGGAAGCACCCCAATTGACCCGGCGGGAATCGCCCCCGGGCGATGCCATCCGGTGGGATGGCTTTATCGCCCCCGGTTTTTTTGACATTCATGTTCACGGTGGGGACGGCGCCGACTTCATGGATGGCACTGTGGAGGCCTTCCAGGCTGTGTGCAAGGCGCATGCCCGGCACGGCACCACGCGTTTGCTTGCCACCAGCACGGTTGCCCCCGCCGAGCAAATTGATCAATTCCTGAAGATTTGCGATGCCCTGTTGGAGCAGCCCACCGGTGGGGCGCGTGTCGCGGGAGCCCATTTCTACGGACCGTATTTCGCGCCGGCGGCCAAAGGCTGCCACCCGGGAGATGGATTGGGAGATCCCGAGAACCTGAAGCCCGAGCGGTTTTTACGGCACCGATGCGTCAGAACCGCGACTGTGGCCCCCGAATTGGCCGGCACGAAGGAATTTCTTTTGGAATGTCAGAGCAGGGGCATCGTTGGGTGCCTGGGGCATTCCCACGCGACTTTCAGCCAGGTGAAGGAGGCTGTGGGGCAGGGGGCGCGCCATGTCGACCACCTGTTTTGCGCGATGTCGGACCGCGCCCGCTTGCGCCAAAGCCAGGCTTACCCGATGCGTGGCGGTTTGTTCGAGGCGACCCTGGCCCTGGATGATTTGACCACGGAAGTGATCGCGGATGACCGTCATCTGGCGGATGAATTGCTTTTACTGGCCTACCGAGTGAAGGGGCCGGACCGACTGGCCCTGGTCACCGATTCCATGCGGGCGATGGATATGCCGGACGGAGAATACTGGTTTGGCAAGGAAGGCAAAGGGGAGGCGATCCGCAAGGCGGATGGCGTCGGCCTGACCTTGGACGGCAGGGGACTGGCCTCGGCGGTGCAGGGTTTGGATGTGGGTTTGCGGGCGATGAAGCGAGCCAGTGGCGCCCCCCTGCACGAAGTGGTGCGGATGCTGACGCTGACGCCTGCCCGCATCGCTGGGTTATCGGGCCGTTTTGGCAGCCTGGAGGCCGGCAAGGCTGCGGATCTGGTGCTTTTGGATCGCGACCTGCAGGTCAGGGGTGTGGTTGTGGGTGGAGAGTGGGTGGTAAACATCCCTGCTTGAGGATCCACATCACCCATCACTTCAGCCCCAAGCAGACCAACTCCTTCTCATCGCGCAAATACAACCTTGCGTTGGCTATCGCCGGGTGGGACCACGTTGGGCCGCTGACTTTGGATCGGCATATTTCCTTGTAGGCCTTGGTGTCAGGCTCGATGAGGGCCAGTTCGCCATTGTCCTCATGCAGGAGCATTCGGCCATCAGCAAGGCGCAAAAGTGCCGCATGGTATTGGCCAGTTTTTTGGCGGCTCCAGTTCACTTTGCCGGTTCCAGGATCCACACAGCGCAGTGTGCATGAAACCGGGGGAAGGATACGCCCAGTGACGATCATCAAGGCCTTGGCATCGGCCGTGGGGCAGGGGGTGGAAAAGTAACAGTTGAGCACCGCGCTTTTCCACACCTGCTTGCCCCCATTCCCTAGGTCCACCAACGCGCCGCCCGCCGTGACACTGGAAACGAACGCCCTTGAGCCCAGAACGATCGGAGTGGTGGAGCTCTCGTTCAACTGATCCACCAGATCGTAATGCCACAGGCGCTTGCCATCGGTCAGATTGAGGCAGGCCAAGCCCTTGCCCGTGAGAGCCAATACCCGATCACCCTCGGTTGATTTCCAGTGGATGGGTGAGCTGTAACTGGCCCGGTCATCCGTGGATGTCCATTCCGTTTTGCCCGAAGCGGGATTAAGGGCTACGATCCCGGCGTTTTGACCGCCCACCAGCAGGATCAGCTTGCCGCCAGCCAGCAGTGGTGATGAAGAGCCTCCGAAGAACAGGTTCTTGCCATTGAAATTTTTGAGCGTGTCCACGCGCCAGAGGATTTTGCCGGTTGCCAACTCCCGCGCGAGAAGCATGCCCGATGCTCCATGCGTGAAAACTGTGCCATTCGCAACCAGCGGGGTGGCGCGGGGGCCGTTGCCAAATTGGTTGGAGAACGGAGGCCTCGGGTCCGGGCTGGTCCAAAGGCTTTTGCCTGTGGCGGCATCGAGGCAGGTGAGTTCCTCGGCCTCCTGGTCCTTGACCTTGGAAAAAACCAACACCTTTCCATCCGCCACAACAGGCGAGGAGTGGCCCTCGCCTGTGGGGATGCGCCAAAGCACAGGCGGGGCACCTTTCCAAGGTTGGACAGTCTCCGGTGAGACACCATCGCGAGTGGGCCCCAACCATCCGGGCCAATCACTGGCACGACCCGTTTGGAGGGGTGCGAGACTGATCAGGAAACCAAGGGCAGCGAAAGGGGCCTGGAAGCGCATGGCGCAGTCTCCGTGGTTGGTGGTGGGGCCTGCACGCCGGCCCGGGCGGGATCATTCAGGAACGCATGCAGGCTGGCGTAGTCCCAGCCCAGTTGATGCTTGTCGGTGATATCCTTCAGGCGGCGGATGCCTTCCTCCATGATGGCCTCCATCGCGCCGGAAAAAGCGGGATCGCAAAAGTAAACGCGGCAGCCAAGGGGGCGGTTTTCGCGGCGCGTGCACAGGCCGTCCACCTGAAATGGGCACCCCGTCTCGTCTGCAGGAATGGGGTAGGGCGGGGCGCTTTGAAGGAGGTGGCCCGCCTCTATCTGACAGAGATAGAGCCGGTGCCCGTATTCCCTGAAACGGCAACATTTTCCAGAGGCGTCGCAACGAGGTGAATGTGAAGCCACCTCGGCATCAGCCCAGCGGTAGAGGGCCTCGAGCTCGGCTACAACCTGGGAAGGCGGCCCGGCGGGATTCAAATGCGGAACTCCCTCATGCGGGACACGATTTCCTCGACACCAATCAGCGGTCCCCGGCCTATTCCAGGGCAGCCTTCCGCGATGCTGTCCCAGTTTTTGCGTGAGCGCAGATTGCTTTCCCAAAAGGGCCAGGTGCGGCATTGGGCCGGGCGCACCGGGTAAATGGTGCAACCCCTGCCCTGCTCGAAGTAGACGCAATCGCCGTTGTTTTTCTCACGCAGGGTGAGGCCACGGTGGCCCTTGCGGGCATGCATCAACCGCACTTCCTCCACCGGCAGGGAGAGGTGTTTGGCAATCCTTTCGGCATCACCTTCCTGCAGCCAGACATAGCCGGGGGCCCCGGTGCAGCAGTTGCCGCACTGGGTGCAGGAAAACGACAGGCCGGAGGCGTACCAGGGCTCGGTCATCTGGCCTTACCAGGTGAAAGGAGCCCGCAGCGACGGATTGACCAGGGCCTGGGCCTCATCATCCCCCACGAAAAGCTCCCGGGCCGGGTCCCAGGCGAGTTCCCGTCCCAAACGGTAACCGATGTTGCCAAGGTGGCAGATGCTGGCGGACCTGTGCCCGGTCTCGGCCGGGCAGATGCATTCCTTCCTCTGGCGAATGCAGTCCACCCAATTGCGCCGGTGGTTGTTGGAGGGATAGACCCGGAACCCACCCTCTGGAAGCGGTTGGCCAAGGATTTCCGGTTTGTCCGACTCAATCTTGGACCGGCTGACGCGGATGGTGCCTTTGTCCCCCACGAAAACACAATCAGCCTCCCCGCCATGGATCATTTCCAAGCCATTTTCATACACGTAACGGAGGCCGCTAGTGGCTTTTGGGTCCTTGGGAGGAATCACCTTCACCGGGCCGGATTTGTCCATGTCCAGCGCCCATTGGGCGATGTCGAAATGGTGGGCACCCATATCGGCGAGGCCGCCGCCGGCGTATTCCCTATAGGAGCGCCAGGCGGGGAAATGGCCGTGCACTCCCTTGGGACAAAGATCGGAGTGGTAGGGACGGAACGCGGCGGGGCCCACCCACCGCTCCCAATCCGTGCCTTCGGGGGTTTCCTGAGCCGGCAGGTTGCACGCGATGGCGGGAACACCCACCCCGATGCGGATGACCTGAAGCTTGCCCACGAGCCCGTTGCGAACCCGCTCGACGGCGTTGCGGAAATGGTTGTTGAATTCGCTGCGCTGCTGGCTGCCGGTCTGGAAGGTGATGCCAGCCTTGGCCACCTCTTCCACCACCTTGCGGCCCTCGCCGATGGTGCGGGTGAGTGGTTTCTCGCAGTAGATGTGTTTCCCCGCCCGGGCGGCATGCACGGCTTGCAGGGCGTGCCAGTGATCGGGCGTGGCAATGACCACGGCATCAAGACCCTTCAGATCCAGCAGCTTGCGGTAATCGTCAAATTTTTGGGCCTGCTTGCCCGAGGTTTTGTAATTGGGGTGGTTGGCGACCGTGTTGGCGGCGCTGTCGGTACGTTCCTTCACCACGTCGCATACCGCGACCACCTCGATATCCTTCATGCCGAGAAAGCTGCCCAAGTGCCCACGGCCCATGGTGCCCACCCCGATGAAGCCCAGAGTCAGTCGGTCCGACGGCGCTGCCCGGAGGACGGGGGAACTGGCGGCGCCCAAAACCAAGGAGGAGGAGATCCGGTGAAACTGGCGGCGATTGAGTGGATGCATGGCACTGGATTCCGGTGTTGCGGGAGGGATGCCTGGCTGGTTTGCCTGGGGCTGGCGGTTGACCGCTTCGCCTATATTGAGATAGTCTGACAGGCAGGGGCCGGTGGGGCAACCTTCGGCCGAACCCTCAGGGACCCAGACCATGGCATCGCGCAAAAAGCCAAACTTTGCCCCTACCGTTCAGGGAATTGTAGGCCTTGGTTTGGACCAGAAGCGGGAAGATGGGGAAAAACGAATCACCCAGAGCGAAAATTTTTTGCTGGTGGGCGGGTCGGAAGAGACCCACGAGCGGATGACCGACACCGCGATGCGGTTTGACGAGCGCCTCCGTGACAAAGGCAAACGACTCCAGGATGCCAGCCCGGAAGAAGTGCGCGACCTGTTGCGGGATTGCATCCGATGACTGGGGTGGAAAACCCGGACAAATCCCTGGTGCAACGGATTCAGGCCGGCGAGGAAAGCGCCAGGAATGAGCTGGTGGACCTTTTTCTTCCGGATGTTTACCGAATTTGCCTTGGCATGGTGGGCCATGTCCATGATGCGGAGGATGCCTCCCAAGACGCCTTTGTGCGTGTCTTCCGTTTTCTGCATCACTGGGACGGACGCCCCCTAAGGCCCTGGATTCTAACCATTGCGGCCAATGTCTGTCGCAATTATCGGACCAAAAGCAAGGTATTTGCAGAGTTGCCGACGCAACTCGATGAGCGACCTGAGGGTATGGATGGCACCCATGCGCTGGAGGGTGCCATTGAGCAAGGTTTGCTGTCACTCCGTGAGGAATATCGCTTGGTGTTGGTTCTGCATCATCAACTGAATCAGCCTGTTGAAAGGGTGGGCCAGATCCTGCAAAAGCCACTTGGAACAGTCAAAACTTGGCTTTCGAGGGGTAGAAAGGCACTCTGGGTTTGGCTGGTTGCGGGCGGCCATGTGACTCCTGTTTCGCCCCCCCATGACCATGACCAAGGCCACGGAAAACCGTTTGGCTTCCATCCAACGAGGGGGGCGTGATGCATTGCCTCACCTGCCAGGATTGGTTGCAGGAAAACTGGGTGGACCTGCCCAGAACTCCGGCTATTCAGGACCATCTGTCAGAGTGCCCCACCTGTCGCGCGCATTGTCGGCAGATCGCCCGAATGGCCAATGTCATGGAAGGGATGGCCTCCATCCAGCCCCCCGGTGATTTGCGACGTAAAATCCTGGCCGCCCTTTCGAAGCAGGAGTGCCCGACTTTGGTGTCGAGGCGGGGAGAGGCGGGTAGCCGGAGGCGGTTTCGAACCAGCTTTCTGGTGGCGGCTTGTATTTTGGTTGGCGCCATGGGGCCGGTTTTGCCCAGCCTTTTTCCGAATAAAACCAAGCCAAGTCTAAATGCGTCCTCCACAGAGGACACCAAGCTGATCAGCCAGATTCAACCAGGCTCCATCCTGTTGAAGCCGTGGCCTGAATGGAAAGATGCCCTGCAGGAAGAGGGAAAGAAGGCATTGGAAACGGCCTATCGCTGCGTTCGCCCTCCAGCGGAAGCCGGGTGGGTTACCATGACCCGAGCCCTGCGAGAAGTTCCAGGAAGCTTTCTGCTAGCTTCTGGCCATTAATAGTATTCTATGATTATATTTTATATCAAAGCAGCCTGGATCGGCCTTTACAGCAAACCGTGGTTGGCTGATAGGAGTTTCTTAGTGGTTGCGGGTGTTTTTATTGCTTGTCCATTTTCCGGGAAAAGATGGCGGACGAGACAAGGTATAAGGTTGGCGCCAGGCGCATCGTTCGGGTGAATTTGTCACCTGCCGAGGTGGCCGGAAATGGTTCGCTGAATGCCCTGGCGGAGGAGCAGGCTGTGGTGGTGGACATCCTTCGGGCCACCACAACGATCATCCAGGCCCTTGCTTCGGGTGCCACAACCGTGGTGCCCTGTGTTTCTCCTGAAGAAGCCATTGGTTTGGCCGGCCGGCTGGACCCAACCCGGGTGGTGATCGCCGGGGAAAGGGGAGGGGTGAAGCCACCCGGATTTGATCTCGGCAATTCCCCGCTGGATTTCACCCCGGCCCGGGTCCGCGGCAAATCGATCGTGATGGGTACCACCAACGGAACCCGGGCGCTTGTCGCCGTGGCGGGGGCTGCCCGAGTTTTTGCCGGCGCCTTCGTCAATCTGTCCGCCCTGGTGGAAGAGTTGAACCAGAACGGGGAGCCTGTGCGAATTGTTTGCGCCGGCCAGCATGGGCAACCTTGCGGGGAGGACACCTTGTTCGCCGGTTGGCTGGCGCGCGCCTTGAGCCAACTGGAAGAACCGTATGATGTTGCCGCTGATGCAGCCACGCATCAGGCAATGAAGCTGGCAGGTACCATGGAATCCGGACAAATCCTCAGTGCCCTGCTGGCCTGTGAACACGGAAAAAACCTGGTTGGTCTGGGATTTGGGCGGGATGTGGAGTTCGCCGCCCAATTGGATCGTTTGCCAGTGGTGCCGCTGTTGCGCCCTGACCCGACTCGATTGGAGTTGGTGGGACCAGGTCCCAGAAGTCCTGCCCTGGACAGGGGGCCAGCTTTCCAGACCGGTGGATAAGTTTGTTTTTTGCGGTTTCTTTTTTGTAAGTTTGTTTTTGGCCCAGGAAGGCGAATGCCGGGTGAGATTTGCCAGGCTTGCCACGAAAGGATGCGGAACGATGGAGATGGACAAGCTGGTGGCCCTGTGCAAGCGCCGTGGGTACCTCTTCCAATCGAGCGAGATTTACGGTGGCCTGAATGGCTTTTGGGATTACGGCCCCCTGGGCGTGGAACTGAAGCGTAACGTGAAGGAGGCCTGGTGGCGTGACATGGTCACCGGCCACAACGAGTTGATCACCTCGCCGGGCGCCCCGACCACGCACCAGATGGTCGGCCTGGATTGTTCGATCATCATGCACCCCCAAGTGTGGAAATGCTCGGGGCACTACGACCTGTTCCATGACTTCATGGTGGACTGCCGGGTATCGAAGAAGAGGTACCGCCACGACCAGGTGCGCGGGCGCTGGGTGGAAGCCAAGGGAAAGAAAATTTTCGTCGCCAGCCAGGCTGGCGGTGAGGAAGGGTTGAAGGAAACCGAGTCCCGGGCCCTGAAATTCTTCAATCTCCGGGCCAAGCAGGCCGAGGAACTGACCTGGGTCTCCGATCTGGTGTCGCTGACTACCGTCGCCGATTTCGCGGAAGTGCTCGGACCCGATGCCAACGAGACGGGAACTCTGACCCCGCCCCGCGAGTTCAACCTGATGTTCAAGACATTCGTCGGCGCGTTGAGCGGCGAGGAGGGGGCGGCATTCCTGCGGCCGGAAACGGCACAGGGTATCTTCGTGAACTTCAAGAACGTCTGCGATTCCACCCGGGTGAAGCTGCCGTTCGGCATCGCGCAGGTGGGCAAAAGTTTCCGCAACGAGATCACGCCGCGGAACTTCACCTTCCGTTCCCGCGAGTTTGAGCAGATGGAGATCGAGTTCTTCTGCAAGCCTTCGGAGTCGCCTGACTGGTACAAGTACTGGCGGGATCGTCGGTATGCCTGGTACCTGTCGCTGGGGCTTTCCTCCAGCAGGCTGCAACTGCGGGACCACCACGCCGACGAGCTGAGCCATTACTCCTGCGGCACAGCGGACATCGAGTACGCATTCCCGTTTTTACCGCCCGGCGAGTTTGGCGAGCTGGAAGGGATCGCACACCGCGGGGATTTCGACCTGCGCAGTCACATGGAGGGCAAGCTGGCCCGTAAAGACGGCGAGCTGGCTGTGGAGCTGGGGGAGGACGGAAAACCCAGACACAAGGGATCCGGCAAGGACCTTCGTTACTTCGACGACCAAGCGCGGGAGCGCTTTGTGCCCCATGTCATCGAACCCTCGGCCGGCGCGGACCGCGGGACTTTGGCCTTCCTGTGCGAGGCGTACCACGAGGACGTGGTGGAAGGTGACACCCGGGTGGTGCTGAAGCTGCACCCGCGGCTGGCACCCGTGAAGGCGGCCATCCTGCCTTTGGTCAACAAGGATGGCATGCCGGAAGTTGCCCAGAAACTCTATGCCGAACTGAAGGGCGAGCTGGCGGTGCAATACGATGATGGCGGCGCCATCGGTCGGCGTTACCGACGGCAGGATGAGATCGGTACCCCGTTCTGCATCACCGTGGACGGCCAGACCAAGGAGGACAACACCGTGACCCTCCGCGACCGCGACAGTTTGGAGCAGGTTCGCGTGCCCTTGGCGGGTGTTCTGGATACCTTGCGGGGCAAATTGAAACCGGCTTGTTAAGGGCCTTTGCCGGGAAATGGGGGTGGCACAGCTTTTCAGAGCGGTTGCCACCCCGCTATTGTTTCACAGCCAAAAAAGAACCATCAGCCGGGTTTCGGGGAATCCACACCCAGTTCACGGGCCAGCAGGGCGATCAGCAGATGCTTGCCGATCAGGAAACCAGCCACGCCAGCAATCGGGTTCTGGAAAGCCAGCCAAACCATCGCCAGCACCGTGGCGAAAGCCAGCAACCAGACGCCCGGTGAAGGATACATGGCCACCTTTCCATCTCCCCGGTTTGAAGCGGAGATGCCGGATCAGACCGAAGCCGCCCTGGCGAAGCGCTTGCGCTCGTTTTCCTTCAAGTAAATCTTGCGGATCCGGATGGCGCCGGGTGTGACCTCTACCAGCTCATCATCGTCGATGTATTCCAGCGACAGCTCCAGATTCATCTGGCGCGGTGGCTTGATGACAACCGTCTTATCGGAGCCGGCGGCCCGCATGTTGGTCAGTTTTTTCTCCCGGCAGACATTCACCACCAGGTCGTTGTCACGGCAGTGTTCCCCGACTACCTGCCCCTCGTAGACCTCGTCACCAGGTTGCACGAACAGAATGCCGCGGTCCTGCAGAGCCTCGAGCGCGTGGGCCGTGACGCGTCCGGTCTCGATGCTGATAAGGACGCCGTTCTGGCGACCGGCGATGGCGCCGCGGTTGGGGGCATACTCGTGGAAATTGTGGTGGACGATCGCCTCGCCACTGGTGGCGGTCATCAGTCGGTTGCGCAAACCGATGAGGCCGCGGGCGGGGATGGTGAATTCGATGTGACTGGTGATGCCGTTGCTGTCCATCTTTAGGCATTCGGCCCGACGGTTGCCTACCAATTCCATCACCGAGCCGACCGCCCCCTGGGGTGCTTCCACCACCAGGAACTCGATCGGTTCCATGACCTCGCCGTCGATCTCCTTGGTGAGGACCCTGGGCTTGGTGACCGAGAGTTCGAACCCTTCTCGCCGCATGGTTTCGATCAATACGGACAGGTGGAGCATGCCCCGGCCGGCGACATGGAACTCGTCCATCTTTTCCGGATCGGCGGTGACACGCATGGCGACGTTGCGTTCGAGTTCCTTCATCAGGCGCTCGCGCAGCTGACGGCTGGTGACAAAAGTCCCTTCCCGGCCCGCAAACGGTGAATCGTTGATTCGAAACACCATGCTGAGGGTGGGCTCATCCACGGCGATGGGTGGCAGGGCCTTGGCATTGTCGAGCTCAGCGATGGTGTCGCCGATATCGATGTCATCGATTCCGACCACAGCGCAGACATCCCCCGAGAAAGCCTCGTCAGCCTCGACCCGGCCGAGGCGATCGAAGGTGAAAAGCGCCTTCACCGGCATGTCCTTGCGGCTGCCGTCACGGCGGAGGTGGGCGATGCGCTGGTTTTTGCGGATGCTGCCGGCGGTGATGCGGCCGATTGCCAGCCGACCCAGAAACTCGTTGTAGTCGAGCGAGGTGACCAGCATCTGAAGGGGTTCATCCGGCCGGGTCACGGGCGGGGGCACGTGCTTTAGCACCGCGTCGAAAAGAGGCTTGAGATCGGTGCCGCGAACATTGGCATCCAGCGAGGCGATGCCATCGCGACCAGAAGCGTATATGACCGGAAATTCCATCTGCTCGTCGGTGGCGCCCAGCTCCAAAAACAGGTCGAAAACGGCGTTGAGCACCTCGGAAATGCGGGCGTCGGGCCGGTCGATCTTGTTGATGACGACGATCGGTTTCAGGCCGCGGGCGAAGGCCTTGCGGAGAACAAACCGGGTTTGGGGCATCACGCCCTCGGCAGCGTCCACCAGCAGGAGGCAGCCATCGGCCAGGGTGAGGGTTCGCTCCACCTCGCCGCCGAAATCGGCGTGACCGGGAGTATCCACCAAGTTGATTTTGGTGTCGCCCAACTGCAGGGCGATGTTCTTGGCCAGGATGGTGATGCCGCGCTCACGCTCAAGATCGTTCGAATCCAGAATGCGTTCGCCCCGCAGTTCGCTTTCGCGGAATTGGCCGGATTGGCGGAGCATTTGGTCAACCAGGGTGGTTTTGCCGTGGTCGACGTGGGCGATGATAGCAATGTTGCGAATGTCTTTGGGCATCATGAGTCGGACATACCACCAGAAACAAAATCACCCGCGTGAGCGGGTCGATAAAACAACAGGTTCAAGCTATTAAGGTATCATACCAGCCTATCCCCAGCCCATGCCAAAGGCGTCCCCTGCTGGCTGGTGGGAATAATCTAGCCGGAAAATTCAGCAATTTGGCCATTCAAGCCAGGTGTTTGGGGGGATTGGGGTGTCCAAGCTTGAGATTTGTCTGGTCCGCCATG
>CAWUOE010000077.1:0-11693 GCA_963923355.1 uncultured Gemmataceae bacterium
CAACAAGGCCAAGGATGTTTTGGTACTTGATCTGCGCGGCCTAACACCCCTGTATGACTTTTTCGTGCTCTGCACCGGCAACAGCCGACGCCAAATTCGCACCATAACCGAAGAGGTGGATGCCGGACTGAGGGCTGTGGGAGACAAGCGGATCGGTATTGAGGGCTATGAGGCCTCCCAGTGGATCTTGCAGGATTACGGTGATGTGGTTGTTCATGTCTTTGAACCTTCCAAGCGGGTCTATTACGAATTGGAAGAGCTGTGGGCCGACGCCGGAAGGATTTCATGGGCGCCTTCCCAAGCCTGATTGCCTTTTGACAGATCATTCGCCCTTGTCGGCGGTATTCACATGACGTTGATTCAAAAAATCCGCGACCGCATGGGTATGGCGGCGGAAACATTGGGTATTCCTGCCCTTGAAGTGGCAGGATCAGTCAGGCCGTGTGGGGATCCAGCTCATGGCCACTACCAAGCCAATGCGGCTATGGCCTTGGGAAAGAAACTGGGGCGCCCACCTCGCGAGTTGGCAAACGAACTGGCTTCAGCGGTTCCCTTGGATGGTGTTCTCTGCAAACCCGAGGTTGCCGGACCGGGTTTTTTGAACCTTCGGCTCACCGATGACTCCATTGCTTCTGATCTGGAAAAGATGTTCAGGTCAGCCGACCTTGGATTGGACTCACCGCAGTTAAAGCGGCGCCTGGTGATAGATTTCAGCAGCCCGAATGTGGCGAAGCCGATGCATGTTGGCCACTTGCGATCCACCATTTTGGGAGATGCGTTGGCTCGGTTGTTTCGGGCTTTGGGACATGAGGTGATTACCCTGAATCACCTGGGCGACTGGGGCGCCCAATTCGGGATCCTGCTGTACGGCTACAAAAACCTTCTGAATCAGCAGGCGTTTGAAACCGACCCCGTCAGGGAGCTGGCGCGTCTGTACGTGGAAGTGCGAAAACATTTTTCCGCGGATGAGGAAGAGGAAGGGGAAGCCGGCGATCCGGTCCGTGATGCCTGCCGCTTGGAAACTGCCAAGCTCCATCAAGGTGACCCGGAAAACCAAAGGCTATGGCGGGAATTCATGCCCTTTTGCCTGGAGGAAATCAACCGGGCTTACAAGCGCCTTGGCGTCACCTTTGACCACATTCGCGGGGAGAGTTTTTACCAACCATTTTTGGCTGATGTGGCAAAACAACTGGAAGCTGCGGGTATTGCCGAACCCAGCCAAGGAGCTTTGGCGGTACTGTTTGGGGAAAATGAGGCGCCCGCACTGATACGTAAACGGGATGGCGCGTTCACCTACGCCACCACGGATTTGGCTGCTGTTCGACATCGTACGGAACATTTCCAGCCGACTGATATTGTTTACGTGGTGGATTCTCGCCAATCCCAACATTTCAAGCAGATTTTTGAGATAGCGCGCCGGTGGGGCATTAGTGGCCCCCAATTGCACCATGTTGCTTTCGGATCTGTTTTGGGACCGGATGGTAAACCGATCAAAACCCGTGACGGCAAAGCTTCAACTACCCTGGAGGGCCTTCTGGATGAGGCTGTGCGTTTGGCTGCAACGATGCACGCTCCCCCGGAAAGCGGGGAAGGTGAAAAGCCCATCACCCCGGAGGAGGCTCACCAGGTGGCGGAAGCCGTGGGTATCGGGGCTGTGAAATATGCGGATCTCAGCCAGAACCGGACTACCGACTACAAATTCAATTGGGACAAAATGTTGGCAATGGATGGCAACACTGCCACCTACATGCAATACGCCTACGCAAGGTGCCGCAGCATCCTGAGAAAAGCTGGCCATCCTGAGGGTGTTCCCGGTGCCAGAATTAAATTGGGTGCCAACGAGGAGCGGTTCTTGGGAGTGGTCCTGCTGCGTTACGCCGAGGCTTTGGAATCTGCAGCGGAAGACTTTCGACCCAATGTCCTGACCGCCTATCTGTGGGACCTGGCCAAGGCCTACAGTATTTTCTTTCAAAATTGCCCGGTACTGCGGGCCCCGGATGAAGCGACCCAGCATTCCCGGTTGGCCTTGTGCGCTCTCACGGCGCGCGTCCTGAAATCCGTATTGGAAATATTGGGGATCCGTGTCCTTGAGCGGATGTGAAAGGGAAAAACATGGCTGCCAACACGGAAGATAAAAACCTTGGGCCTGTCCGGCGCTTTTTGAGGAAGCGCCTCAAAGGCTGGATGCTGCGGCATCAATTGCCAGCCAATTTTTGGATTCACATGGTTGGCATCCCCATGGCGGTTGCCGGGGTGGTTTGCTGGCTGGCTTTACCGATTCACTTTTGGTGGGTTGGAACGATCCTTTTTGTGATGGGATATTTTTTGCAATGGATAGGTCATTGCTGGGAAGGGAATGACGTTGGGGAATGGGCTGCAATCAAAAGGCTCTTCGGCCTCCCCTACATTGGAATCGCACCGCGTTGGAATCCCGAAGACCCCAACCAACTCTGAGATTGGGGATGGTAATTTTTTAAAATCGCTTGGCCTAAAATATCCAAATTTCCCATATTGTTTAATTTTTCTAAACGGAATAATTGTTTTTGACGGCAATTTGATCAAAGCCGGCTCAACCCTCACGACCGGAATGCCGATGAATGCATTGGTTAACCAGCCATTCATTTGGTTGGAGCCTGTTTCGGTTGCTTCCTGAATCCCGCCTGGGGGTTTTTGAGGGAGCCAGAACGGCCTGTCCGGATACCCGGGTGACGAACCAACACCGGGAACCCCCGTTTGGGGTGATTGCCATGCGATTGCGCACAGCACTTCCAGCCTTCTGCATGACCATGTTTTTCGTGGTCACCGGCTGCAAGCAAAACACATTTCTCACAGAATTCGACTATGAACATTACAAAAATTTGATGCCCGCCGCGGTCTATGAGTTGGATCCGCAGGCCTCCAATCAACCGGTGACTGCCAGGGTCGTGAAACCGCCCACAGTGGTCGACCCGGACCGGAAACCTCGCTACCTCTCTCTGGCCGAAGCCATTGCGGTGGGTTTGGAACAGGGTAACGTCGGTAGCCAAAACAGCGGCAACGCGGGTATCGCGTTCGATAACCTGGTCACCTTCCAGGGCCGTGTGATCGGCGGCTCAGACAACATCCGAGTACTTCAACTCGACCCGGCGGTTGCAGGATCCAATATCGAAAACGCCTTGGCGCGTTTCGATGCGGTATGGACCTCCAGCATGAACTGGCAAAACACAGACCGCCCGATTGGCGGACCGCTGGACAGCTTTCAGGCTTCTGGCAGCGGGGTCAGCGCCATCAAGCAGGCCGATGCCAACTTCAGTACGGGTGTGATCAAACCATTGGCTTCCGGTGGTGTGGCCGGTATCACCTTCAAAACCGATTATCAGTACACCAACCTTCCCGCCCGCGTGAACCCTTTTTACCGGCCGGCGCTCCAGTTGCAATTTGAGCAGCCCCTGTTGCGTGATTTCGGTACCGAGATCAACCAACTTCGGGCCGCGGGCCCCAATAGCCTGATTTCGCCGGGCGTCTTGAATGCTACCTTCGCCCAGGACGGTATCCTGATCACCCGTTTGCGCTACGACCAGTCACGGGCTGAATTGGAACGCGTGGTGGGATACCTGCTCCTGAACGTGGAAACAGCCTACTGGAATCTCTACGGGGCGTACTGGAATCTGTATGCCCGGGAGCAGGCCCTTCGTCAGGGTTATGAGGCTTGGCGTATCAGCAAAGCCCGCCTGGACGCCGGTTTGATCACCCTGGCGGACCTGGCCCAAACCCGTGGCCAATTCGAGCTGTTCCGTGGTCAACGCTTGGCAGCCTTGGATCAGGTCCTTGAGAATGAGCGCCAATTGCGCAACCTCATGGGCCTTTCCGCCGAGGACGGCACCCGGATCATTCCAATTGATGCTCCCACCCTCGCCCGCTTTGAGCCGGACTGGGAATCTGCTTACGAGGAGGCGATCGATCTCCGTCCTGAGTTGCATCTGGCCCGCCGCGAGGTCAAGGTTCGTCAGTTGGAATTGGTCAACCAAAGGAACAACCTGCTGCCTGACCTCAGGTTTATCAGCACCTACGATGTGAACGCCATCGGCAATGATTTGGACGGTCCCAACGCAGACAACGCTTTGCGGAACCTCGCAACCAACGGCTTCAACAACTGGCAGCTAGGCCTCAGGTTGAATGTTCCCATCGGTTTCCGAGTTGCTAATGCCAATGTGCGCATCGCCAAACTGGAACTGGCGAGGGCCTATGAAATCCTCCATGACCAGGAACTGCGGGTAGGTCGTGGTCTGTCCCAGTCCTACCGCCGGATGTTCACCGGATATGAGGAAATCAAGGTTCAACGAGCCCAGCGTGAGGCCTTTGGTGAGCAATTACGGATTCGGTTCCAGGAATTCCTGGCTGGTAAAAGCTCAGGGGGCGATCGTAAGCGCGATACCATCGACATCCTGTTGGAAGCCCAAAGATTCTGGGCCGATGCCTTGGCGAATGAATACTCCAGCATTGTGAAGTACAACAACGCCATCGCTAACTTTGAGTACTCCAAAGGCACGTTGTTGAAGCACAATAATGTGGTGATTTCCGAGGGGGCCCTGCCGGGTGTCGCCCAGGTTCGCGCGGTGGAGCACCAGCGCGAACGCAGCAAGGCGCTGGTGCTGAGGGAGCATGCCTCTCCGGTTAAGTATGAGGAATTCAACCCTGAGAATGGTCAGGTTGGCTTGCCCACCCTTCCCGAAAGCAGCGCACCAAGCCTGCCCGCTCTTCTGAAGGAAGCTCCCGACATGCCGGAAATGCTTCCTGACCCCAAGGCCAAACCGGTTGGTCCGGAAATGAGCGGTGTTGGGGGGACACCCACACTGCGCGGGATGCTGAAATTCGATGAACCCGGCGTTTCCATCTCGGAAACCAAGCCTGAGGAAAAAGGCCTACCTCTCCCTTCCGGCATAGCACCAGTCAGTGCTTTGCCCGAGGTGAAGCCTGTGTCAAACCCTCCAGCCTTGGTGGCGCCAGGCAACCTCCAACCTAGGCCCGCGGCCAACATCATTCCAGCTTCCGGAAACGGAATCAGAACAACACCGATTCCCGCCGGGATTCAGCGGGGAGAACTCGGTGACAAAAGCCAGCAAAAACCGAATTCAATGCCAAGGCCCCTGATGGTGCAGCCATCCAAAGCCAAGGCTTTGCTGGAAATCCCCCCCGAATAACCTTGAAAAAGGGATATGGCAGGGGTGGGCTCCGGACAGTCCAAACCACGGCCATATTCCAATTCAAGGTTTTGAAGCCGCGAGGTCCAGGCCCTCGCGGCTTCTTCGTTGTTGGTGAAATACTTAAAAGAAGTGCGATTTCTGATTGCCCGAAATATCTCTTGATTTCATTTTGTGTGGTCTGACCTAGGTTGGAAAGGCTCCTCCTTGGTATCATTCGAAATTGGCTGATTGCTTTAGTTTGCGGGTGAGCGGGAGTGTTTTGAAAACCCATGGCCGCCAGAAAATTCATCCGGAATTTCTCCATCATTGCCCACATTGATCATGGCAAGAGCACGCTTGCGGATCAGTTTTTGCTGAAAACTGGTGCCATCACCCAAAGGGAATTCAGGTCCCAACTGCTGGACGGGATGGACCTCGAGCGTGAGCGTGGCATCACCATCCGTATGCATCCGGTAACTCTTTACTACGATTTGGATGGTCAAACTTACGAGTTGAACCTGATCGACACCCCGGGGCACGTGGATTTCACCTACGAGGTAAGCCGAAGTCTCGCCGCTTGCGAGGGTGCGGTCCTGTTGGTGGATTCCACCCAGGGCGTGCAGGCACAAACGGTTGCCAATGCGTACTTGGCCATTGAGAACGATCTGACAATTGTCCCGGTGCTGAACAAGATTGACATGGCCACCGCTCGCCCGGAGGTGGTCATGGAAGAAATGGAGCAGGCGCTGGGCATCAAGCCGGAAGAGGTTCTCGCGGCGAGCGGGAAAACAGGGCAGGGCGTTGAGGATGTCATCAGGGCGCTGATCGAAAGGGTTCCACCCCCCTCCGGGAATGAAAATGCGCAGCTCAGGGGCTTGATCTACAACAGTCATTTTGATTCGTACAAGGGAGTGGTGGTTTACATCCGCGTCAAGGAGGGGACGATACGGAAAGGCCAGAAAGTTCGCTTCATGGGCAAGGCGACCGAAGGTGTGGTCACGGATATAGGCCAGTTTCGTCCCAGCCCCACTCCGTGTGAGAGCTTGTCTGCCGGGCAGGTCGGGTACTTCATGGCCCAGATCAAGAACCTCCAGGATGTCAAAATCGGTGACACGGTCACGGACGCACTGGATCCGGCGGCGGAGCCGCTCCCGGGCTATCGGGAACCCAAACCGATGGTATTTTCGGGCCTCTATCCGTCCAACAACAACGATTACGAGGCCTTGCGTGAGGCGTTGGCGAAGCTACAGCTCAACGATTGCAGTTTCTCCTACCAGCCCGAAAATAGTGAGGGCTTGGGTTTCGGTTTTCGCTGCGGTTTTTTGGGGATGCTCCACCGTGAAATCATCCAGCAGCGGGTCGAGCGGGACAGTGACTTGGATTTGGTGCAAACCGCTCCAAACGTGACCTACGAGGTGCTGAACCGCAAGGGCGAGACCATTGTCATCGACAATCCTCAAAAGGTTCCCGATGCCGGTCAGATTGAGGAATTCCGGGAACCCTTCATCAAGATTTCCTTCTTGGTCCCCTCAGAGAATATTGGGGACATGATGAAGATCTGCACGGACCGTCGTGGTGTTTACCTGCGAACCGATTACCTGAGTCCCACCAGGGCACTCTTGGTCTTTGAGATGCCCTTGGCTGAAGTCATTTACGACCTGTACGACAAGCTCAAGTCGGTTACCCACGGCTACGGCACCATGGATTACGAGATACTCGGATTCCGCGCGGAAGATCTCGTCAGGCTCGACATATTGGTTGCCGGCCGCCGGGTCGATGCCCTTTCAACCATTGTCCATCGTTCCACCGCTGAGCAGCGCGGCCGGAAACTCATCAAGAAGATGCGGGAGGAGATCGACCGCCACTTGTTCGAGGTGGTCCTTCAGGCAGCGATCGGCAGCCGGGTGGTCGCTCGTGAATCCATTGCCCCCCTTCGGAAAAATGTCACAGCGAAATGCTACGGTGGCGACATCACGCGCAAGAGGAAGCTGTTGGCCAAGCAGGCCGAAGGCAAGAAACGCATGAAGCAGATCGGTCAGGTTGAGTTGCCCCAGGAGGCTTTCCTGGCGGTTTTGGAAACCGGCGATTGATCGGGGCCCGCCTCGGGGAGAAGGAATCATGTCAGCGGGAACGCAGGCGGGGCGACTGGAGAGCGGCTCCGCCTTGGCCCGGCTTTTCGGTTGGATCCTTGGCAGGTCGGATACGCCCGAAATCCAACCCGGCCAGACCGTGGTTCAGGATGCTTGGCGCGAGAGCCTGGACACACTGGTTTTTGTGGTCATTCTTGTTTTGATTCTCAAAACCTTCGTCGCCGAATGCTTTGTCATTCCGACGGGATCCATGGCGGAAACTCTCTACGGCTATCAGAAGTTGGTTAGTTGTCCGGAATGTGACCATCGATTCCCGGTCAATTGCAGCGATGAGGTGGAATTTCCAGAACTCCGTGGGCCCCAGCCTTTCTGTACCTGTCCCAATTGCCTCAAGGATGTGGAATTGATCAGGCCAGGGCAACTGGCTGGCGGGATTGAGGCGGCTAAGTTCCCGGATCCTGGACCCAATACCGGAGATAGGGTCATGGTCTCCAAATTTCATTACGACCTGCTGAGGCGAGGGCCGGATCGCCACGATGTGGTGGTGTTCAAATACCCAGGTAATTCCGGTGAAGGCCGCGACCCGCATTACCCGGTTTCCGGTCCGCAAAAGCAGCATACCCCTTTCAACTACATCAAAAGACTGATGGGTCGTCCCGGTGAGGTGGTGGCTATCCACGGAGGTGATTTGTACCTGTTGGCCGAAGGGTGGTCACCTGCCAGCGCAAAGATGGGTGAAATGGCGGACTCCCCGGATAATCCCTTGGAGATGTGGTTCCACAAACAAATGCAGGTTCACTTCGAATCACGGGCAAGGCGCAACGGGGGAGGGAGTTTTGAGATCGATTCTGGAAACGGTTTGAACGATTCGCGTCCGGGTGCCGAGCCTCTGGAGACTGTCTCCAAGCATGGCGCCTTGAATGGCCATTATGAACTGGTCCGCAAACCCCCCGGGGTGGTCTTGGCGGAAGCTCGGATTGTTTATGACGCAGACAAGCCTGCGCGGGATTTGAAGGATGTCCAGCGTTGGCGGCCGGTGGACGGCGGTGTCAAATGGGAAAACCTTGGCAACGGATTTAGGGTGGATGCTGGGGGAAAGGAAACGTTTCAGTGGATTCGTTACCACCATTTGCTTCGCAGTAACTTGCGAAAATCACCCTCCGGCGGTCAAGGTCCCGATACGGTTCGGCATCAATTGATCACGGACGTGATGGGTTACAATTCCGGCCGGTTTAGCGAGGATCCTTTCGGTTTCAAGCCGACCGGTCCGGATAACTACCGTGGATCCGGTGATAACTGGGTGAGCGACTTGATCCTCGAATCCAAAGTGACTGCCTCAGGGGGGAAGGGGGCTCTTACCTTCGAATTGTCCAAAGGCGCCGACCGAATTCAGGCGAGGTTTGACGGCGAAACAGGCGTTTGTACCCTGATCCGTTTAGGTGGAAAAAGTGTCAGTTCAGAGCTTGGATCCAAACCGACCGGTTTCAGGGCTAATGGAAAGAAACACCATATCCGTTTGGCAAATGTTGACCGAAACGTGATGGTCTGGGTTGATGGCAAGTTGCCTTTTGGCGATGGGGTGCCTTATTCCTCCACTGAAAACCTTGTACCCACAGCCAATGACCTGGAACCGGCAAGCATGGGGGTTCAGGGCATGAAACTGGATTTGGAGGGGATCAGGTTGTGGAGGGACTCTTACTACACCTCCAGAGATAATCCTTCCAGCCCGGATCAGGATGTTTCAGATTGGACTGTTCCGCTTGATTGGACACCAGACAGGCCGTTGCCTGAGACCTTGCGTGCCTTGCAATGGTTGCCGGTTCGAATCCTGAGGGTTCCTGAAGGTCATTACCTTTGTTTGGGCGACAACAGCGCCAACAGTTCGGATAGCCGATCTTGGGGTACGGTCCCGAGGCGATTGCTCTTGGGTCGGGCGCTATTGGTTTACTGGCCATTCAACCGGATTGGACTGATTCGATGAGGGAAAACACCGGCCGACAAGAACCTGTTCAGGAAACAGGCATGGTGTTTGAAATCCCGATTCGTGTCCGTTA
Organism: uncultured Gemmataceae bacterium; assembly: GCA_963923355.1. Lineage (GTDB taxonomy): Bacteria > Planctomycetota > Planctomycetia > Gemmatales > Gemmataceae > UBA6894. The sequence continues at coordinate 9,307 of CAWUOE010000077.1, forward strand.
TTTCGAGACGGATGCGATGGGGGTTGTTCACCACGCCTTCTACCTGACTTATTTTGAGGAGGCACGGGTCGAGGCGTTGCGTCGATTGGGTGCCTCCTACCGAACGATGGAGGATGAAGGTTTTTTCCTTGTCATCACCCGGGTGGAATTGAATTACAAGCGGCCTGCCTACTTTGAGGACCAATTATCCGTTCGCATGCGAATAGAACGGATGACTACCGTCCGTATTGACCACGGTTACCAAATTTTGAGGGACGGGGTTGTGTTGGTGGAAGGGAAAACCACCCTGGCTTGTGTGGACAGGGAAGGCAAGCCGAGACCGCTCCCGGATTTATTGAGACCAACTTCTGCCCGGCAACATTTGGATGGCCCGGGCCGCTAAGCGGGGGAACCAACTGGCATGAGGCGGTTTTTGGTCTGTTCGCTGATGCCTTTTTTCCTGTGCCTGCTTCCTGTAGCGGCGTTGGCTCTTGTGGTTTTTGCCTTGCCTGAGGATGGACGAGATTATTTTTTGGCGCATGTAACCCCGTTGGATTGGCTCATTTTGGGAGGTGGTGGACTGTTGATGGCAGTCCAACTTCTGGTTGGCTGGCGGGCGCTCACTTGGGCCGGCACAGATTTTTGCAAGGGGTGCGATATCTGGCTGTCCCACCTGGCCCAGGCGGCGGAATGGTTTCCATTGTTGGGGCTGTTGGGCACGGTTGCGGGAATTTTACAAACCTTTGGATCCATTCAGGGCCCTACCGCTCCTGAAAAAATAATCCAACTTTATGCTCCTGCGATCACCGCTACAGGTGCCGGATTGCTGATGGCATTTGCGAATATCCTGCCAACCTGGGTTGTTCTGATCGGGCGTGATTTGATCCGGGGTCTTGCCGGACTTCCCGGTGGCGACCAGCGTGAAACTGCTGCCTGATGCGGGAGGCGATCATGATCCAACTCCCAAAGCGAAGTGTGACCAGGTTTTTCATTCCCCTGATTGATGTTTTGATTTTGTTGTTTTGTATCTTCCTCTTGTTGCCGTTCGCCCGTCATGAAGATTTAAATTCGGCCAAAGCGGGATCAGGTTCTGAATCTCCGGGGCTTGAATCCGTGCGGGCCAGACTGGAAAAAATCGACCGGGAGAGGCAGCGCTTGTCCGAAACCAGGTCGGCAACCGGCAAGGATTTATCCGGAAGAATCACCCCGGTGATTTTGAGAATAGATTCCAGCGACGGTGGACTCGTTCGGGAAAGTCCATCTGGTTTGATTCGGATTGATCCGGAGGCAAACCCCGGCCAGGTCAGGCGTATGGTTGAGGAAGACAGGAAAAAAATAGCAGGTTCAGGTAGCGAAAGCAGGGAACCCTACTACATTTTTTTACCCGGTCCTGGATCACCTTTTCCGACGGTAAACCAACGGCAAAAATACCTCCGATGGTTTGCGGAATTGAATGCGGCTGCGGATATCGGAAGGCCGGACATTATTTTTGGCGGAAAGGAAAAATGATGGATCCAAACGGTGTACTAACAACCATATTCCGTTATCTGCCAGCCATTTTTCTGGCGGTGACCGGTTTGATGGTTGGAATCCTGTTTTCCGGTCCATTGGTGGATCATGTTTTGCCAAGGATTTATGGTCGAAAGCTATCATCTCGGCAATCCGGGGCAGTCCGCTGGGCCTCAAGTCTTGGAATGGCATTTTTATGCTTCATGATGGCGGGCCAATTTGGTCTGGGAGGGGCTGGACCCGGTCAGGGGGATCAAGTGGCGACAAACATTGAAAAGCAAACGAAGTCCACCCCGAAAGGTACTCCAGAAAAGATTGAGGAGACTCCCGTTCCAGTAGTCAAAAAATCCCAACCGCTTAGTTTAAAAATGAGGGTTTTGGGTCCTGATTTGGCAAAGGATTATTCAGGGTCCAAATTTGCACCGGACAACCTGTTTTGGTTTGCCGAGATACAAGTGGGTGCGGATCAATCATCAGGGGGCAAAAGTGACCGCCAAGAATTGTTGAATTGGAACTCTGCCCAAAAAAGAATCCTGGATTGGAAACAGGGGCTATCGCCAGGAAAAATTTCAGTGATTCAGTTTTTGTACACCACGCAAGATCCGGATGATTCCTCCCCGCTGGTGGTGGAAGTGACGCGTTGGTGTCGCGAAAATGGTGTGAATCTGGAAAGGCAAACCACGGCGGAAGGCCTGCCATGATGGCTAGTCTTTACTGGATAACACTCAATCTGGTTTCCCAATGACGTGCCGGATTGCCATTTTGGGCTGGACTGGGGAAGTCGCCGGCTTCGGCGGTTCCGCACAAACCCCAGGAAGTAGCCGATGCGATTATTCGCCTGAATTAGCTGCCCGTTTCGGAAATCGGTACCAGTATATTGCAGTTCCAGACCCGCTTTC
>CAWUOE010000078.1:0-11605 GCA_963923355.1 uncultured Gemmataceae bacterium
CATCTGGCCAGTTTGGACCCGGGTTGTTTTACTGCTACTGGGAAGTTCAGGAAGCAACTTTCAGTGCGTGTTGGCGATGCGCATCTGTTTTTTCCAGTCCACCAGGCCGAGGGATTGGCCGGAAAAATCTCCGAATGGGATTTCGGCCAGTACCGGGACTTGGGTCAATCGGGACAATTCAACCGCCACTTCTGACTCAACCGGACCGGATTCAGGCGTGCTTTGGCTGAAAATCACCCCGGCCACAGGCAAGCCCCGTTTTTGCGCGATCTCCAATGTCATCAGGGTGTGGTTGAGGGTGCCCAAATGGCGCCTGGCTACCACCACCAGGGGAAAGCCCAAACTGGTTGCCAGATCGGCGACCGCTTTCCCGGGGCCAACAGGGCACAAAAGGCCTCCAGCACCTTCCACCACCGCGCAGTGATCGGCAGGTATGGCTGCCAGCAGGTTTTGACCCATGGTTTGCACATCCAATCGCGCGCCTTCCCAGCGGGCCGCCATGGAGGGTGCCGCCGCATGACGGCTTTCGTATCCCACCCAAACTGGCTGACCATCCAGCGCCCCGGACAACCGTGACACATCCGGGTGGATGAGCTGGCCTTGGCTATCCGGCTCACTGCCCGTCGCGAACGGTTTGGCAGCGAAGACCTTTTCCCCCGAGGCGATCAGGGCCCGGATGATCGCGCAACTCACCAGGGTTTTTCCCACCCCGGTGTCGGTTCCGGTGACAAACAAACCAAACGCCATCAATCCACCCCCGGCGGCAACACCTTTCCGATCGAACCCACGACCGCCTTGGCGAGGTGATGAATCTCCTCCGTGCGGATCGCCAAGGGCGGCATCACCACGACCACATCCCCCAAGGGACGGAGCAGGACCCCCAGGGATCTGGCATGGTCGCAAACGGTTCGTCCTGTCCGCCGTTCAGGTGGCAGGGGCATCCGGGTTGCCCGGTCCGCCACCAATTCCACCCCCAGCATCAGGCCTTTCCGGCGGATTTGGCCCACCCGCGGGTGTTCAAGCAGGGGGGAAAGTGCGGACTCCAGCAGGCGACCTTTTTCCTCCACGGATTCCAGGTATCCAGGTTCCAACAGGATTTCAAGGCTGGCCAGGGCAGCCGCGGCCCCCAACGGATTCCCGGAATAGGTGTGGCCATGGTAGAACGCCCGGCCCGCTGCAGGTGGCCCGCTGAAGGCTTCAAAGATTTTGTCGGTAGCCAGAGTCGCGGCCAGGGGCAGATAGCCACCGGTGATGCCCTTGGCCAGGCACAGCAGATCGGGCGTCACATCCTCGTGCTGGCAGGCGAACAATTTGCCGGTTCTGCCGAAACCGGTGGCCACCTCATCGGCGATCAGGAGCACATCATGCAGTTTGCACGCGTCCGCTACGGCGCGGAGCCATCCCTCGGGGGCAACCACCATACCCGCGGCGCCTTGCACCACCGGTTCCACGATCACCGCCGCCAGTTCATCCGCCTGTTGGCGGATCAAGTCCACAGCTTCGGTGGCACAGGCCAGTTGGCAAGATGGCCGGGACAGTCCCAAAGGGCATCGGTAGCAAAAAGGTTGGCAGGCCCGCCTGACAGGAAACAGCAGAGGCCCAAATTGGCGGTGGAAGCGGGGAATGTCCCCCACCGCGACCGCGCCCAAGGTGTCGCCGTGATAGGCCTCGTTGAGTGCCAGGTAACGGTTCTTGCCAGGCTTGGAATCGGGGCGTTGCTGCTGGTACTGGAAAGCGATTTTCAGAGCCGCTTCCACCGCAGTGGCGCCGTTGTCGGAAAAATAAACCCGGTTCAGGCCTGCCGGGGCGATCTCCACCAGTTTGCGGGCCAAACGGGCGGATGGTTCATGGGCGGCGCCCAGCAGGGTGGAGTGGGCCAAGCGATCCAGTTGGTCTTTCACCGCTTGATCGATGCGGGGAACACGGTGCCCATGCAGGTTGCACCACAAGGACGAGACGCCATCGAGCAGCCGATTGCCATCGCTATCAGTTAGCCAGCATCCTTCCCCGTGCAGGAACAGGGGGGGGCGCATAGGGTCATTGGGGTCATGGGCCTCAAACGGATGCCAGACATGGTCCGTGTCCCACTGACGCAACTGCTCCCACAGGGCGGATGATTCCTCCGTTTTTTCCTGGATGGGATTTTTTGGCGTGGTCATGGGTAAAGGAGATTGCCACGAGGATCGAAGGATGCCTTCAGCTTAGTGGAAACCAGGGGCCCATGAGATCTTTGGATTCCCCGGGGACGTTGCGCTATAAAGACTCATCGGGCCGAAGGACGGCTCGGTTGGTTTTTGAGTGGTGGGGCGGGTGATCGCATGTCCAAGCGATTGAAGGATTTGCTGTCGGGGAAGGGGCCTGTCTGGTCCTTTGAGGTCTTCCCGCCCAAAACCCCGGCCGGTTTTGAATCGATGTATGCGGCAGTGGACCGGTTGATGGCCTTCAAACCGGCTTATTTCAGTTGCACCTTCGGTGCCGGCGGCTCCACCCAGGGCCCCACTCTGGATATCTGTTCGGAGATCATGCGCCGCCACCAAGTGGCCACGATGGCTCACCTGACTTGCGTGGGGCTGACGGTGGAAGCGCTGATTGATTTTGTCCGTCAGGCCCGGGACAGGGGAATCACCAACATCATGGCGCTTCGGGGTGACCCGCCCAAAGGTCAGGAGGGCTTCAGAAAGACCGAAGGTGGACTGGGTTATGCCAACGAACTGGTGGCCGTGATACGCAAGGAATTTCCCGACATGGGAATCGGCGTGGGTGGCTACCCGGAAACCCACCAGGAGGCCACGAGCCCGGCGGATGACCTGCGCCATCTCAAAACCAAAGTGGATGCCGGGGCGGACGCTGTGGTCTGCCAACTCTTTTACGACAACGCGGATTACTTCCAATTCGTCGAGCGTTGCCACAGCCTTGGCATTCGGGTACCCATTGTGCCGGGCCTTCTGCCGATTGTGAATTTTCCCCAGATCCAGCGGATCACCTCGCTGTGCGCGGCCAAGCTGCCCAAGGCACTTTATGCCGAACTGGAAAAACATAAGGACGATGCTGGGGCTACCGCCAAGATCGGTGCCGAGCACGCGCGCAGGCAAACGGAGGACCTGATTCGCCAGGGAGCTCCCGGCGTGCATTTTTATGTGCTCAACCAGGCTGAAGCTGCCCATCAGGTGCTGACGGCGCTGGGGGCCTGAGCGCGTGGTGAAACGACCGTTTTTCAGCCACCCTTCAGGGCTTGGTTCAGGAAAAACAGGTCAAATACCAGCAGGAAAAACCCCTGGATGAGGATGGCCCAGCCGAATCCCTTGAGCAGGGGTTTTTGGCGTGTTGCCAGGATGATTCCCGCGGTGATGTAGGCCAAATCAAGCCCTGAATTGATCGTCAGGACCTTGCGCAAAAACTCCATCTCCACCGGGCCGGTGATGAGATTGGCCCAGCCGATAACGCCATCGATCAAACCCCAGATGCCGTTCATGAACCAGAAGCCGCGCCAGCACTCCGGATTTGATTTGGCGGGGAAATAAAGGCCAGCCACGGCGGCCCCCATGCTGAGGAAGGCCCAGGCGATCAGTCCGACGGTCAGGTGGAGCAGAATGGGTGGTTCCATGACCTATTCATAGCGAATGAAATCCAAAGCGGTATTGCTCGCCACAGTTGCCATAAGCCCACAGGGGCGGATAATGCCTTGGATTCGAAACGCAGAATTCAAAGGCAGGGGGATGGTCTTATGGGCTGGATGAGCTGGAAAAAGGTGGCGGTTGGGTCGGCCTTGGCGGTGGCAGGCTTGGCCAGTGTGCCCGGGGTGTTGGAGGCCTGCACGCGGTGTGTGTATCTGGGGCCCAAGGACACTGTGGTGGTGGCACGGTCAATGGACTGGGCGGAGGATCCGGGCACCAACCTGTACGCCTTCCCGCGCGGGATGAAGCGCGACGGAGCTTCGGGAACCGGATCGGTGGAGTGGACCAGTCGTTACGGCAGCGTGGCCTGCTCGTTTTACGGTGTAGCCACCGTGGACGGGATGAATGAGAAGGGCCTGGTGGCCAACACCCTGTACCTGGTCGAATCGGATTACGGGAAGGCGGACGGGTCGAAACCCCTGCTGTCGATCTCCTGCTGGGCCCAGTACGCACTGGACAATTTCGCGACGGTGGCGGAGGCTGTGAACGCGCTGAGCAAGGAGCCTTTTGTGGTTTTGGCGCCGGTGCTGCCCAATGGTGCGCCGGCGCATGGCCACCTGTCGTTGTCGGATCCGTCCGGGGATTCGGCGATATTCGAGTATGTGGGCGGGAAGCTGGTGGTCCACCATGGGCGCCAGTACCAGGTGATGACCAATTCCCCGACCTTTGACCAGCAACTGGCAATGAACAAGTACTGGGAGCAGGTGGGGGGCATGGCGATGCTGCCGGGTACCAGCCGGGCTTCCGACCGATTTGCCCGCGCGTCCTTTTTCATCCAGGCGGTGCCTAAAACCGAGGACGCCAAAAAGGCGGTGGCGGAGGTGTTCAGCATCATCCGGGGCGTGTCGGTACCCTTGGGTATTTCCGTGCCCGGCCAGCCCAATATCGCCAGCACCATCTGGCGAACGGTGCATGACCAAAAGAACCGGATCTTCTATTTCGATTCGGCCACCAGCCCGACTGTTTTCTGGGTGCCCTTGGGGGACCTAGACCTGAAGGAAGGCGCGCCGGTGAAGATGCTGACCGTGGCGGGTGGCAAACACTACAGCGGCAACGCGGCGGACAAATTCGAGAAAGCGGAGCCGTTCAAGTTTTTGCCGGGAAGGTGACTGCCGGGGAGGGCACGAGATTCACGCCTCAGGATTGTCCAGAACCTGCCGAAGGCGGTCGCAAAGCGGGGCCGGGTATTTTCCGGTCCAGTCATGATCGATCAGGCCCACTGAAGCCAAGTCCTGTAGGTGGACCTGGTCCTTCAGCCGGAAGGATGTCAGTTTCATTCCAACCAGCAATTCGAGATCCAACAGCCGATGACCTGGCCCGGCAATCACCTTGGAGAGGGTGGGCGCAGGTTGGATGTGTTCAGGGCGTAACTTTTCGCCGGCAAAAATCACGTGGATGGCATCTCGAGCCCTTGCTTCGGCGCCATCCATAAACATGGTGATACCTGAGGAAACCCGCCGTAGGAACCCGGCTGGTTCCAAGGCTTTTTCAGCCAGGTCCAGATCTGACCTGTTCAGAAGAATGTCCACATCTTGGGTGTTGCGCACGGCGGAGGGGTCCACCTGGCTTACCCAGGCGGCAACGGCGTTTCCACCCACGACCGCATATGGAATTCCTGCGGCATCCAAGGCTGTTGCGGCCCGCTTCACTCTTTCCCGTACTTTTTCCACCGCCAGCACCATCCTGTGCAAGGTGCCATCGTCAATCAGGTGAAAACCTGCGTTGCGGTCCTGGTTTTGATGCAAACTGACCATACCCGGGAAAAACCCTCCAGTCCGTTCCAATTATGGGCGCACTCTGGATACCATGCAAATTTTTGGACTGGGTCCTAGGGAAAATTGGTTCTGGATTGACAGGCAGGATGTTATCGCGTTGCAAAATGCAGTGACAATACCTAGGCCCGTCCAGACAAACATCAGCTACGAAATGGGGCCACCCCGGAAAGGGCGGCCCCATGTGAAAAAACCGACCCGATCAACAGATCAGGGCAGGCGCTTGATGTGGACGTTGCGGAAGGCGACGGCGTCGCCGTGGCCGGCGAAGCCGAAGTAGCCTTCCTTGTTGTCCTTGCCGGGATGGGGGGTGTTGGCCATGAACTTGTCGACCTTGGACAGGTCGGTGTCGAGGACGCGGGTGCCGTTCAGCTCGGCGACGATGGTGGAACCCTTCACGGTGATTTCCGCAAAGTTCCATTCCCCGACCGGGCGGAGGTAACCGCGGGACACGGCGGTCATCCCATAGGCGGAGAGGTTGTACTGGCGGGGATCGAGCTTGGCGTATTTATCGGAGGTGTCATCGAGGATCTGCAATTCGCACATGCCGGTGTAGGCGGTGTCGCCGTTGCCCGGGTAGCGGATCGCCAGGCCGTTGTTCCCGCCAGGGGGCAGCTTGTACTCGAGGCGGACGACAAAATCGGCGTACTTGTCCTTGGTGTGGAGGACGCCACCCTTGCCGGGCTTGCAGCAGATTGCCCCGTCCTTGACCTCGTAGTTGGCGGCCGCGCCGGCCCAAGCGTCGAGGGAGGCCCCATCGAGCCTGGTGAAGCCCTCTTCCTTGCCGAGTGACTTGAGCATCCCGGCGCCCTCGGCGGGGGGGATGTTGCGGACGAAGATATTCCGCCAGCGGATCTCGCCGCCATGGGTCTGGAGTAGGACCTTGCCACGGCCGGGAAGGGGGGACTTGCGGTCCCAGAAGTTTTCCATGCGGGCGCCGTTGACGACCAGCTTGCCGTTGAGGTGGATCCAGGTGCGCTCGCCTACTTGGCGGATGCGAAAGCTATTCCACTCGCCGAGTGGCTTGTCGGCGAGAACGGAGGGATCCTTGCCGGGGGCATCCTTGGAATTATTCCACAGGCCGCCCGAGCCCTTGTCGGCGCCCAGGTTCCACTTGCCACCTTCCTTGGTGTAATCCCAGATCTGAACCTGGGGGGTGCCGCGCAGGTAGATACCGCTGTCAGCCTTGGCCACGGTGCGGTATTCAATCAGCAACTCGATATCGCCCAAGTCCTCCTCGGTGGCCAGGTAGGCGCCGTTGCCGTCGTTGACCAGCTCGCCGTTCTCCACGGACCAGTGTTTTTTGGCATCCTCAGTCCACTTGGCGATCTTGGCCTTGCGCTCATCCTCGGAGGCCTTGGCGATGTCCTGGGGACTGGCACCCTTCTCGTGGATGGCCCAGCCGTGCCAGCCGGTCAGGTCCTTGCCATTGAACAGCGGGCGGAAGCCCTCGGGGACCACCAGGCTTTGGGCCCAGGCGGGGACGATCAGGCCCAGAGTCGCCATCAGGCTGGCGACGAAAACTCTCCTGCGCATGCGATCAGACTCCTCAGGCGGAAACTGGAAAACCTCAAAACGGCGGGCGGATCCCGAAATCGACCGCCCGGGGCAGGCCGCGTTTCGGCGCGGTTGGGGCGGATTGTGAGGCCGGTGCCGATCTTACCACAGGACGGAAGGGCAGGCGAGGAGGGGGGGTGGCCAAAATTCCGGGGCGATTCGCCGGGGAACGATAAGCTAAGGGCTTACCGACAAGACAGGCAAACCGGGCCCTTTGTACCACTGCCATGAGCCAGACTTCCGCTCCCACCCCGCCGCGACGGACCGCCATCCTGCTGATCGACTGCCCGGACCAGCGGGGCATCGTGGCCGCGGTTGCCGATTTTCTGTGCCGGCACCAGGCGAACATTTTGCATGCGGATCAGCACCAGGATGCGGAGCGCGACCTGTTCCTGATGCGGGTGGAATGGGACCTGGACGGTTTCACGCTGGACCTGGACGAGTTCCCCCGGCGATTCGCCACGGTAGCGGACCGGTTCAACATGCGGTGGAAGCTGGAGCGTTCGGACAAACCGCTGCGGGTGGCCCTGTTCTGCTCGCAGCACCTGCACTGCCTGGTGGACCTGCTGTACCGTCATCATTCGGGGGAGTTGCCCTGCGAGATCCCGCTGATCGTGGCGAACCATGATGACGGCCGCCGCTGGGCCGAGTTTTACAACATCCCGTTCCACCTGATCCCGGTGGAGCCGGGCAAGAAACCGGCCGCCGAGAAGCGGCAACTGGCCCTGCTGGACGAGCACAAGATCGACCTGGTGGTTTTGGCCCGGTACATGCAGGTGGTTTCGCCGGATTTCGTGGCGCGGTATCCGCGGCGGATCATCAATGTGCACCATTCGTTCTTGCCAGCCTTCATCGGGGCGCGGCCCTATCACCGGGCTTTCGAGCGCGGGGTGAAACTGATCGGCGCCACCAGCCACTACGTGACCGACGAGCTGGACGAGGGACCGATCATCGAGCAGGACGTGGTTCGGATCTCGCACCGCGACAACCTGGCCGACCTTTTGGAAAAAGGCCGGGACCTGGAAAAGATCGTGCTGTCCCGCGGGTTGCGCTGGCACCTGAACCACCGGGTGCTGGTGTATGACCGCAAGACCGTGGTGTTTGACTGACGCAGCCTGTCACCGGGCAGCGAACCCCAGTTCCGGCGGAATTCGCAGGCTGACGGTGAAGGTGAATTCGGCACCCGGGCGGAACGGGGCCTCCAGTTCGCAGTTCTCGAAGGAGATGCCGCCCGGGATGGGGCCGCTCTCGCCCCAGTAGGTTTTGCGCGCGTTGACGCGGGCCTGCAGGCCGGGCACGGCCCGAGTCTGCCACATTTGGGTGGCTTTTTGACCCTGGTAGCGCCAGTGGGGGGAGACACCTGGGGCATATTCAGCTTTGGATGGGTTTTCCTCATCGTTATCCCAGGCCACCTGTGCCAGTCCGTCCTTTTGGGTGAGTTCATCCCCTTTCCAGCCCCGCCAGGGGGCGAAATTGAGCCGGTCTGGCCGATAATCGCCCCAGAGGTCACGGGCGTGGACCGGGCCCGCGGCCAGCCAGACCCGGCGCAGGCGGGCGTAATTGCCCATGGTGGCGCTTAAAACCAGGCTGGCCATTGGGGCTGAGTCGGGACCGGCCAGGGTGCGCAAGGTGACCGAATGGGGAAAGCGGGAATCGAAGCGCGCCTCCACGGCGGGGTGGGCTCCGTTGGCCAGCGGTTCGCAGGCGATGATGAGGCGCAGGATTTCGTGGTCCGCGTGTTTTTCCACCACACCCCGGCACGGATTGACCGGGCCGGGGTGCAGTGCATCCTGGAGGGTGTCGCCGCTGGTGAAGCGAAGGCCCGGTTTGCCATCGGCTGACCGCTCCAGCTCGGACTGGCCGCGGGTGCCACCGGCCACCGGTTCGAGGGAGATGAAATTGATCACCCGGGGGTAGGGTTGGCCCAAATAGGGAGCGTGGAGGCGGATCAGCCCCCGTGGCCCGGGGGTGGGGTGCAGGCTGATGGACAGTCCCTGGGGGTGGCCCCAGCGAGGTGGTTTTCCGGGCCCGGGCTGGATCCATTCCTGTCCGCAGGTGGTAGGAGTGGCTGAAAACGCCGGCAAAAACACCAGCGCCAGCAGCCGGAAGATCGGTTTGGCGCGCATCCCCAGGTAACCCCCCGCCTCCTGCTTGTGGCCCCGGACTGGCTGGCATATCATGCGATTATTCCGCGAGACTTGGATCCCCGCGCAGGGATTTTTGAGACTACCCCACCTTTGTGCCCTGTTTATGGGCGTTTTACCACCCAGGAGTTTGCCATGCGTCCAATGCCCCTGAATCGCCGCAGTTTTGTGATCAGCTCGGCCGCAGCCACCGCCGGCCTGATGGCCGCCCGGTTGCCAGCCAAGGCGGCCCTGGCCGACAAGGTGCGCGTGGGGGTGATCGGCATCGGCGGGCGGGGCCTGAACAACCTGGTGGAGATTGAGCCCTCGGGCGGAATTGTCGCGGCGCTGTGCGACGTGGATGACACCCGCGCCGCCGAGGCCCGCAAGAAGTGGCCGAATGTTCCGTTTGAGCGGGATTTCCGCAAGCTGCTGGACCGCAAGGACCTGGACGCCATTTTGGTGGCCACGCCCGACCACACCCACTTTCCCGCGGCCGTGATGGCCATGGATGCCGGCAAGCATGTCTATTGCGAGAAGCCGCTGACGCACACGGTGGAGGAGGCGCGGATCCTGCGCAACATGGCGGCTGCCAAGAAGCTGCAGACCCAGATGGGCACGCAGATCCACTCGGGCGACAACTACCGCCGGGTGGTGGAGATCATCCGGGCGGGTGTGATCGGCCCGGTGAAGGAAGTGCATGTGTGGTGCGCCAAGTCGTGGGGCGGCAACGGCCAGCAGCCGGTGGGCGAAAAGGTGCCCGAGGGGCTGGATTACGAGTTGTGGCTGGGGCCGATCCAGCCGGTGCCCTACAGCAAGGAATATGTGCCCTTCAATTGGCGGAAGTACTGGGCCTTTGGCGGCGGCACGCTGGCTGACATGGGATGCCATTTCATCGACCTGGCCTTCTGGGCATTGAATCTGGACCTGCCCACGCGTGTGGCAGCGGAGGGCACACCCGTTAGCCCCTACACCGCCGCCACCGAGTTGACCGCCCACTGGGATTTTGCCGCCCGGGGTGACCGGCCCGCGGTGAAGGTGCACTGGTATGACGGCGGCCGCAAACCTGCCGTGGACGGCATGCTGAAATGGGACAACGGCGTGCTGTTCGTGGGCGAGAAGGGCATGGTGCAGGCCGATTACGGACGCTACAGCTTCCTGCCCAAGGAGAAATTCGAGGACGTGAAACTGCCCGAGCAGACCATCGCCAAGTCGATCGGCCACTGGAAGGAATGGTTGATGGCGATCCAGGGCGAGGGCAAGCCGCTGTGCTCGTTCGACTACAGCGCCCGGCTGACTGAAATGGTGCTGCTGGGCACGGTGGCCTACCGCGCCGGCAAGGCGTTCGATTGGGACGCGAACAACTTCCAGGCCAGCGATCCCGCGGCGCAGGCGTACCTGACCAAGACCTACCGTGAAGGCTGGTCGGAGAAGCTGAGCGGCTACAAGCAGTACCTGAAGGCCTAACCCCGCCCCTGGCGAAGGAGTGAACCGATGAGCAGATTTACCCGGCGGGGTTTTCTTTCGGCCGCATCGGCCGCAGTCGCCTCGGCCCCGGCATTGGCCAATCTGGCCAGCCGCGCGGCGGCGCCCGGCTTTTTGCTGGGTTGCCAGACCTACACATTCCGCGAGTTCGACCTGGAAGGGGCGCTGAAGCGGATGAAGGAGCTGGGCATAAGGCATGCGGAGTTTTACCAGAAGCATCTGCCCCTGGGGGCGACTGGCCGTCAGCTTGAAGCCTTCCAAAAGCTTTGCGCGGAGTATGGGGTGTCGCCCCGTGCCTGGGGTGTGCAGCGCTTTTCGAAGGACCATGATGGCAACCGCAAGGTGTTCGACTTCGCCAAGGGAGCCGGGCTGAAGGTTTTGACCGCCGATCCTGATCCGGACAGCTTCGACAGCCTGGACAAGTGCTGCGAGGAGTACGGCATCGCGGTGGCGATCCACCCGCACGGGCCTGTGGGGGGTGGCAAGCTGCACCGCTGGTACGATGCCGACACGATCCTGGCGGCGGTGAAGGACCACCACCGGCTGATCGGTTCCTGCATGGACACCGGCCATCTGATCCGTTCGGCCCAGGTGGGCAAGAAACTGGACCCCGCGGAGCAGATCCGCAAGATGGGCAAGCGGAATTTCGCGGTGCACCTGAAGGACCATGACAACGCCAAGAAGGAAGACGTGATTTTCGGCAAGGGTGTGCTGGATGTGCCCGGAGTGCTGAAGGCCCTGACGGACGTGGGTTTCAGCGAGATGGTGAGCATCGAGTACGAAGCCAAGCCGCAGGATCCGACCGGGGATGTGCGTGAATGCGTGGCGATTTACAACCGGGCCGTCAAGGAATTGGGCTAGGAAGCCGATTTGACAGTATCCGGCCCAAGTTGCTAGATTAAGATTGCTTGATTGGCAATTGGGGCAAACTTTTCCGGGATGGTGTAACGGTAGCACGACTGGCTCTGAACCAGTTAGTCTAGGTTCGAATCCT
>CAWUOE010000079.1:0-11552 GCA_963923355.1 uncultured Gemmataceae bacterium
TTTCCTTGCCGCTGGCGCTGTCCAGGGCAACCAGGGAATCGCTTTCAACGCTGGCATTGATGATGACCAGATTCTGGTGCAGCACCGGGGAGGAGGCGCTGCCCCAACCATGGGTGCGAGAACCGACATCAGTTTGCCAAAGTTGTTTGCCGCCATGGTCGAAGGCGATCACGCCCGTTTTCCCCTGGAAGGTGTAAACCCGATCGGCATCAGCGGCTGGAGTGCTGGCTGCGAAACCATGGTCGCGAATCTTGTTTTCTTCGGGCAGCTTGGCTTGGACGGAAGAATCCCACAGCGTGGAGCCATCCTTCAGGCTGATTGCGATCAAATGACGCTTCAAATCCGCCTGGGAACCACCAGACTGCCCGGGTATGAAAAAGCCTGAGTAACAGGTCAGGTAAACGCGGTCCCCCCAGACAATGGGGCTGGATGCCCCTGGACCGGGTAGCGGGATTTTCCAGGCGAGGTTTTCGGTTTGGCTCCAGGTGACCGGAGGCTTGGCCGCAAGGTCTGCTCCCTGGCCCGAAGGGCCGCGGAAGTTGGCCCAAGGGTTTTCGGCAGCAGAAAGCACTGGGTTTAGCAGGGTAACCAAAAACAGGGAGAGGCTGTTGCGGGTGTTCATGACTGAATCCTTGGAAGTGGGTAATCAGCGGCTGTGTTCGGGAAAATCGGTTTGGTAGCGCTTCAGCAGGGCGGGGATGTCATTTGGAACCAAGTAGATACGGCCTTTGATTTGGCGGACAGCACCTGGTTCAAGACCACCGAGGCGGAAATCGCTGTGCAGGCAGCGGGCGACGCCCTGGAACAACTCCTGGTAGGGTTCCCAAGCCATCGCCAAAACCATTTTTTCATCGGCACTGAAGCAACCGATGAGGCCACTGGAAGGAACAAGGTTTGATAGCGGCCGAGGGTTGGCATCTTCACGGGGAACTCCCTTGGGCACCCAGACCTGGCCGGGGATGTAACGTGCTTTCTTCGCCCAATTGTCTGTGGGCATACGGGTGAGTTTCCCATCAAGGAACAGGAAGCATTTGTCCAGGTAGTCGTCGAGGTTGCCCCGAAGGCTGGCACCAGCACCTGTGAATGGCCCGAGTCGGACGCAAGGTTGCGCCCAGTGTGCCTCAGATCGCTTGGCGGTCGGATTTTTGGCGACCAGGTCAAAGGCAACATGGTCAGCATGAGCGGTGATGGTGTGCTCCACTTCCAGACCATCCGCCAGCGTGTCTCGCAGGCGGATGACTTTGGACTCACCGGGGGCCGACAGACGCTGGCAGGTATGGGGAATGACCGTGTGTTTCACCCAATCGGCATCGGTACTGCCGGCACGGCAATAGGCCTCCAGGTAATTGATGCGAATGGGGCCGCCGGGAATCCCCTCGCCACGGATTTCGAGGAAATGGCCATCATGGTGCAGAAGAAGGCCGTTGGTCTGGGCCGGTGTGGCGAGAAGTAACAGGCAGCCAAGCAAGGGAGGCATGGTGAGTCTCAGGGCTTGGGGAAATATTTGTCAATGATCCATTGCGGTTGCCATTGATCCGGCTTGCGAATGAAATCCTCGAATCTGACCCCGGGCAGGGAGGCTTTTGTAGCCTTCAATGGTTGCTTGTCGCCGTACTTTGTTTGCTGCTCGACCATCCGTTTTTCGAGGCGCTGCAGGGTTTCAGCATGGGCAGGGTTTGAGGACAGATCGGTGATCTCGTTGGGATCATTGTGCAGATCGAACAACTGGCGACCGTGGATTTGCGGGTAGACGATCAGTTTGTGGCGGCCATCATTGACCGAACGCATCAGGTTCTGGAAAGGCATGAACAGCGTGGACCTGATATTGGCAGAAGAGTCCGCCCACAGGGGTTGCAGCGCGTGGCCGGCAAGTTTTTCTGGCGGAGTGGCGCCGGTGACTTGGCACAGGGTTGGAAACAGGTCGAACAGGTACGTGAAGGAGGAAGTGCAGGAGTTCTTGGGAATACCCGGACCGGCTAGGATGAGCGGGCACCGCATGCTGTGCTCATAGAGGCTTTGTTTGCCAAGCAATCCATGACTCCCCATGGCCAAGCCGCTGTCGGCGGCGTAGATGACCAGGGTGTTGGCGGATTTGCCTGATTTCTCCAAAGACTGAAGAATGCGGCCGATCTGGCCATCCAGATGGGTGACGAGGCCGTAGTACTCGCACAATTGGTCGGAAAGGAGCTTGGGATCACGCGGGTATCCCAGAAGATTTTCGTCGCGCACATTCTTGCAGATGCCATTGTTGAATGGGTGCTGCGCCAAGAAGTTGGCCGGCAAGGGGGGGCGGTTGTCATAGTAAGGTTGGCGATATTCCTGAGGGGGATTGCGTGGATCGTGCGGAGCTGTGAATGCGGCATAGCAGAAAAAAGGATCCTGCCCCTTTTGCGACTCTAAGAACCCGATCACCTGGTTGGCGAACTCCTCGGAAGAAAATTTGTCAGCTATGCGGCGGTTGACCACTTTGCCCGCAACGATGTCAGCGATGGGAGTTTTGGTGTGGTCGGCCATGCCGCCAAGGAAAACGGATTTTGCATTGGGGAAGGCGCGGGTGAGGGAAGATTCTCCATTGTGCCATTTGCCTGTGGCGAAGGTGGCGTATCCTGCATCCCGCAACACTTCGGGCAGAAGCTTGACCCCCTTGAGTTCGTTGGGAACATCGAGCCAGGTGCGGCCGCTCATCAGCATGGCGCGGCTGGGGATGCAGACAGCCCCACTGTTGGAGCCGAAGGTGTAATTAGAGCGGAAGCTCATACCCCGCTGCACAAGTGAATCGATGTGGGGTGTGCGGATATGGGTATTACCCCAGGCACCAATGGTGTCAGTGCGTTGGTCATCGGCAAAGAGTAGCAGGACGTTGGGCTTGGCAGAAGTTGTCTGGCAAGGACAGAGAGCCAGCAGGGCTATGGCAAACAGGTTGGTCATACACCACCGCCCACGAGTGTTTTCAGTTCAGTGATGGCCCGGGTGACTCCCTCCTTCGGGTCCTCGTTCGCCTCGTGTTCAACAGCGAGGTAGCCGCGGAAGTTAACCTTTTGGAGCATGTTGACGAGCCGCTTCAGGTCGGCGGGCTGGACCGTTTTGCCTTTGGGGTGCATCTCCGTCTTGAGCTGGGCGACCACGGCGTAGGGAGCCAACTTTTCCAGGTCCCCGTAGGGGTCTTCGGTGCGGAAGTTGCCCGTGTCGAGGTTGACGCCGAAATTGGGGTGGTTGATTTTTCGTACGAGGGTGAGCAGATCTTCTACGCGGGCTGTGATGCCGCCGTGGTTTTCAAGGGCGAGGATGACGCCGTATTTGGCCGCGTGATCGCATGCCTGACCTATGGCGTTGACACAACGCTCCTGAGCTTGGGCCAGCGTGTCTCCCTTGAGCAGGTTGCCGGCGAAGATACGGATGGTCTTGCCGCCCAGGATGGAGCATTTTTCCACCCAGTCTTTCACTAGTTGCATCTGTGCCTTTTGCTTGGCCGCATCGGTGGTGGTGAAATCATTGCCAACGGCGGTGCCGGTGATGTCTAGGCCCAGCTTGGCGCAATAAAGCTTGTAGCGAGCCATGGCGGCATGGGAGGTATCGGGAAAATAGTAAGAGGTAGGTTCGATGGCGCCGAGGCCGATGCCTGCGACCCATTCGGCGAACTGGTCCATGGACATGGAAGGTGGTGATTTACCCTTGAGGTCGAGGAATTTGCGGAAACTGTAGGCGGCAACTGCCAGCTTGATGAGGGGCTTGCCTGTGCGGGTGATCGGTTCAATGGCACGAGTGTTTGCCAGCGGAAAGGTGAACATGCCGCCAAGGGCCAGGTTGTTGAAATTCCTGCGGGAAATGATTGACATGCGTGGGGCTCCAACCCGGGGTAAGGGACGGGTTGGAACAGAGTTTAATCGATGATGGGGACAGGTGGATCAAAAAAATGCAGGCAATTAGAGGCTGAATTAATCCCAGACCAGCACTGGCAGCAGGGCGGCCAGGGCCATGAGGGTGACCACTCCGATCCATTCATACACTAGCAGGTCGGGAATGGGACCTTCCTCAACCAGTCCGGCGGGCGGACCCCAGAGGGTGTCCAGCAATGCCCGCATCCAGCCAATGGTCAGGAGGGCCAGAAGCAACGCACCAGTCAAGGCCCAGAAAATGTGGATGCTGAAGCCTTCTTCCACGGTCCAGTCAGAGGCACTGAAGGTGATCCATGGAGGGGTACCGACAAACGCAGCACCTACCAGGAGCCAAGCCGCCTCCAGCCGTGGTGCCTCGATCCCAAGGCCACCCATGCGGTGGAAGGCACCCTGCCCCAGGCGAGCCTTCACAGCCCCCATCAGCCAGGCGGCGGCCAAGGTCACCGGTACCAGGGTGAACACCAGTTCGATGCCGGCACCGGGGCGATGCGAGCAGGCTGCCATTCCCACTCCTGTCCAACCATGTATGGCGGCGACCAGGGCATCGGGCAGCACCCTACTACCGAGGGTTTCCATAGCGCCTGCCAAGCCGATGATCACGCCTGCGATCAGCAGCAAGCGGGTGGAACTAGTGTGATCTCCAGGAACCATGGAGGCGATGAACAGGGTGATTGCCATGCCGCCGGCGGCCAGAAAGGATCGCCAGGTGCCGGAACTGGTGCGGCCGATGAGGGTGAGGCCTGGAAAAGTAGCCAAAGTCCAGACTGCGACAACGCCCAACAAGCCCAGCGAGCCGTTGCTGTGCACTGGCTCACTGAGCCAGAAAATAGAGAAAGCAACCAGCGGGGCGGAACGTGTCATCACCATTGGGCCAAGGCTCGGCGACCAGAGCCGAGCGACTTTCTCGAGAAGGTCCCATAGGCCGGCCAGCCAGGAGTTGGGGTAGCGGAAGATGGAGCCGAGCTGGAAAACCAGATCCTGGCCATGCTTCAGGGGTGGTGGCAGTGAGCCTTGGCTCTGCCGACGACGGCGGGCCATTTCCTGCGCCAAAGCCGGGACGCGCAGCATCTGGTACCAACGCATGGCGGCATTGCCCGCCAGCATCCAGGTGGCCAGGTCGATCCAGCCCAGGGAGGCGATCACCAACACCAGTCCCAGGCTGGCGGAGGTGGAGTTGGCCAGGGAGCCTTTGGCATCAGCCCTTAGACGGGCCCTGGCTAATCCGGAAAGGAGCGTGATTCCTCCAATACTCCCGATGGCTATCTGAATAGCCAAGGAATCCAGCCAGCCGTCGCTGGTGCGGAGCAGCAGGTAGGCGCCTGCATGGACGGACATACCGCCATAAAACAGGGCGCTGGAGGGCGTTGGCCCTTCCATGGCCCTGGGAAGCCAGCGCATGAACGGCCACTGTGCCGACTTGCCGGCTGCTGCAAGAACAAGGAAGAAGCCGACGATCGTGGCGTCTGTCAGCTCCAGGTGATCCAGGGCTGCGAGCGAAGTGTCCTGAACACGGAAGAGCATCCAGGTGACGGCCAGCAGCAGGCCAGTGTCGGCGACCCGGTAGAAAGCGAATACAGTGCGGGCTCCGGCCTGTGGTCCGGGGCGGGAGTGGTAAAAGCCAATGAGCAGCACTGAACAGAAACCGATGATTTCCCACCAGAATGCCGTGAGCGCCAGGGTTCCTGAAAAAATCAGGCCCAGCATGGAGCCGGCAAAAAAGCTGCCGACCATGAAGAACCGGGTGAAGGATGGCTCCCGGTGGAGGTAGGTACGGGCAAAACGCAGGGAGCCCAAGGCCATGCTGGAAGAAAGGAGGCCGATAAGCAGGGCAGAACCATTCAATCGCCAAACGCTAGGGCCGTGCTCAGGCTCGTGGGTAGCCTGCAAAGGATGAATTGGCACGTCCAACGAGGGCTTTCCAGACCAGATCCAAAAACTGGTGAGGAGGACAAGGATTAGCAGTGAAGTGACCAACGCCGCTTGTGCCAGTGCGGCAACAGATTTTTCCCACCGTTCGTTGGATATGCGAAACGCAAGTAAAAGTGCCAACAAAAGGCCGGAGACCAATGGACTGAAGACAGCCAAGCCCAGACCGATTGAAAGGTGCCACTCCCGAATAACGGAATCCTCCATGGTCATACCCTGTTTCCAGGGTTGGGAGAGCCGATCCAGGAAATGGGTAAATCCTCCCTGCCGGCGCTGTGGCAGGTACGCGAATCAGGAACGATGGCGATGGCGGCCAACTCTTCGGGAGAATGCCGGACTTCCGTGGCTGTCCAATAGGGCTCGATACGCCATTGGCGGTTCGACGATGGGTCGATTGCCACGAGGGTGAACCACTGGTGCTCGACCTTGCGGGCCACATCCGGGTTACCCCGTGCGGCAGCGACAAGCCGTTCGACCGGCGCTTCGACCATCATCAGCAGTCGCACAGGGGTATGAATTTCGATCATTTGGCGGGGCAGGCCGGTGCGCAGGTCGCCGCAGGCACCCTCCATCACGCCCACCAGACTGACGGGATTGTGGGGCAGCTTGGTTCCCGATCCGTAATGGACCGGATCAACCCGGGAAAAATAATACTCAAGGTTGATGCCGACACAGACCGGGGTGATGGCGGAGAGAATGGCAGTGACGGTTGCTCCCGAAGGGTCCTGCCATGGGTTGTATGACACGAGGAAGCAGCGGCGGTCGAGGAAAAGGCCACGGGTACGCGATCGTCTGCCTATAAAGGCCATCGCATTGGTGGCATGGCCAAGTTCGGGCCGGGGTTGGGCTGGATCGACTGACCGCTCCATCACGTGGGCGATTGCGTCTTCGGGTTTGGATCCGGGCGGGATAGTGACAAACCGCCTGCAGCGTTCAGAGGCATTGGCGCGGGCGGCCTGGTCCAACATGGATTTGGCCCGGGTCAACATGGCGGCGTGGGAAACCGGGACCAGTTCAGTATCAATCAGGGTGATGCGATCGGAACAAGTATCGTGCCCGCCGCCCAGGAACCAGGTGTCCTCGGGGATAACAAGTCCGCGTTTGGCAAGCTCGGCCCGAACTTCCGGTCTGTTGGCAAGCATGGCCAGCAGGCGGGCGTTGTTATAACCCTCATGGCCGCCGCAGGCGCCGCAATCATAAGCGGATTTGTGGGGATTATTGGCGCTGCTGGAACCATGGCCAAGCACCACAACCAAGGACGCCATATTCCCGGTCATGCCGATGGTGCGCAGCAGGTTCTGAACCCGGTTGGCCTGCTCGGTGAGGGAAAACGCCTGCACACCCTCGAGATCCTCGTTTTCTGCCAGATCGAGGCGACTCGAGTTGCCTTGGTTGCCCACACGTTCCAGGAAATGATTGAACTGGTGACGCCAGCGGGGAGCGAACAGGCCGGCGACCATCATGGGAAAGGCGGCAAGGGCCCCGAGGGTGCCGGCAAGGGCGCCAAGGAAACGATGGCGCAGGGAGGTTTCGGCGAGGCGGGCCACCCGAGCAACGGAGGCGTTGCGCTTTTGGATGAGGGCTGTGCGTTGGCAAGTCGGGCGTTCGCGAACCCTGTGCGCGGCCGCAACTCCCAGAGGCGCAAGTGTCCTGCCCCCGGGAGTCATCTCGTCGAGCCAAGCGACCGGAAGTCCAAAGAATCCGGGTGCCCCCCAGGTGCGGACTTCCGGGAACATTTCCTCCATCGCCCGCCTGAACGACTCCTCACGCTCGTCGATGCAGGTCATCACATCCAAAACTGGGCGATCAGCTGGACACCCTCCCGGATCGGATCCTTGTGCCCCCGGGTTCCGCATGGAAAGAGCCGAAAGGACCTGTGAGCGAAGGTGTGCCTCGAGGGCCTCCTGCCAGAGGGCCTTCCTCCTGTTTGGGGAAAAATCCAAGGTGGCGCGGACCAGTTTGGCGCGGGCGGTATCGGAGGCGGACCGAAGTGTGCTGGCATCCATGAGCGGAGGATTCATCAGAGTGAGCGCGCAGGCCAGCTCCCAAGCATGCTGCTCCCGCATCGGGGTGGGATGGGTGGACCGGACGAGTGGTTCGAGCAGGGTACGCAATTCCGCGGGGGAGTTGGCTCCATCGCCAGGGACCAGCTTCTCGGTGATCGCCCAGTTGCGGGCCAGATGGAATTCCACCAGAAGCAATCCGGCAACAAAGTCGATCAGGCGGACCGGCATATCCCGGTGGGGCCTGTCTTCGGGATGGCGCTCCAGGCGGTGGAACATTCCAGCCCAACCCGGATGGCGAAACAGTGTGGATTCCAGGGCAGTTTCAAGGCTGTGTGAATCGGGAGCGCCGATCAGTTCCAGGATGGCTCCGACCGGATCTTGGCCTTGCTCAATGCGCTTGCGGGCGTCTGCTGCCAGTGAATCCCCGAAGGTATCAAAGAGGCCTCCCCGAGCGAAGCGTGCCAACAGCAGCGGCCAAAAACGCTCACGATTGGAGGAGGGGCTCTCGCTCATTCCGCGGTCAAGGTAGACGGAGCAGGTTGGCACCAGACAGGCTCGGGTGGTAGCCGACAAGGGCTGCGATCTGGCCACCTCCACCATTTCTGCCAAGGTGAGGAATCCGGAGTGTGGGTGCTGAAGATCATCCGGCCAAGGTAGCCGTCGGGCTTCCTCCCAGAGTTGGAGGGAGGCCTTACCCAGGGGATGGCGATTCTCCAACCACCAAGCCCGGCTACGGGACGAAATTCGGGGAGCGGGATGATTCAGAAGAGCCTGTTCCAGGGATGTGGTAGTCAGGGATCCAATCAGGCGACAATCATCGGGTTGCCAGCCGAGTCGTTCGCGGGCTTCCAGGAGATCCCGTGCCGTGATTTTCCCGGAATCGAACAGGCGGCGGTATTCCGTTTCCTCCAGATAACCCTTGGCCGAATGCAAGGCACCTGCCTTGGCTATAGCCTCGTGAAAGGACAAATCCTCGAAGGCGTGCAGTGTGTTGTGGTGAATGAACACCTCGATCGGCCCCTGGTCCGGCAGATAGTGGGCCAGGTGGTCCAGCATCTCCTGGAGGGTGGTCGCATCCGGCGGTTCAGACCGGAGTTGGGGCTTGTGGGAGGTGCAGACGTTCATGGAACCGGGTTCCAAGGCATTTGATCTCCAGACCATATTTCCTTTCGTTCAGGTTCGAGGCAACCGGAGGGAGATTACATCAAGGAAAGAAATGGATTTATTTCCATGTTTTATGGTTCAGAGTTGCCCAAGCTTGCGACAAATTCATGTTTTTTCTTGTGAGGTCTTGAGGCTTGGAAATGATGGTTCCAGCCCTTTGGAGCAAACAGAATCAATAGGTTGGGCCAAGGGTGCAAATGACAAACCCCACCCGGATCAAAGCCCGGGAGGGGTTCAAACGATTGAGAAGGCACGAAGGCTGTCAGTAGACCCACTGGGTAGCGAGGTAGAAGATTGGAACCCCGAGGACTACCAGAAAAGGAAAACTGATGCCCAGTCCGGTAGTGAAGTAGATGGAAGGGTTCGCCTCGGGGATGGCCATACGCATGGCTGCCGGGGCTGCAATATTGCTGGGAGCGGCGACGAGTGCGGCAAACAAGATCGCACTACCCATTTCCAAGCCAATCACCTTGGCCAGAAGGATAGCCAGCAGTCCCATGGTCAGTGGAAAGAGGGTTCCGAACAGTGCGAGTTTCCATACGCCCTTGCCCAGGGAAGTGAGTTGTTCGCCAGCCTTCATGCCGTTCTCGAAGAGGAAGATGCACATGATCCCCCGGAAGGGCAGGTCGAAGAACGGGCGGGTGCGCTCGTACTCGCTGGAGACCGTCAGGTAGCCGACCACGATCGCACCGAGCAGCAGGTATATGCCAGGCGATTTGAGCTCATGCAAAAGGATGTGCAAGATGCCCTGGCCAGCCTCCTTGTGAGCCTTTTCAGCAATGGCGTGTGCTCCCCCCTTGGGCACAGCGGTCAGAGCCCTGCGAACAACAGTCACACCGCCTGGGTGGTTATCAGGTTCCGATTCCGGGACCGGTGGCTTGCCTGCAGCGGTTTTGCGGCTGAGCATCTGGAAAAGGATGATGCCAACCAGAATGCCGGGGATCTCCATGACCGCGAGCATGGCTGCCATGAAGCCGTCCTTGGGTAATTGGAAGCTATTGACCAGCGCCATGGAGACGGCAAATAAACCCGCGCTGTCTGAACCATACAGAGCGCCCAATGCACAGGAATTCGGCACATCCAGCCGGAGTACCTTGAGGAGCAGAAAAACCGCTCCGATAGAGACGAGCGTGTTGACAAGGAAGCCGGTGCCGAAAGGGAGAAGGCAGTGCAGCAGATTGGACTCCCCGCGGAGGTCATGGCCACCCTCGTAGCCGATGGCGATAAGCAAAAAGATGACAATGAGCTGGTATCCCTCAGCCGGGAATTTGATATCGCTCTTGATGATCTTTGAGATCATGCCCATGAAGAAGAAAAGGACCAGGGGGCCCATCAGGTTTTGCTTGGCTGCCACTGCCATTTTGTGGAGAAGGACCCGGGTGCCCGAATCCTCGAGAGGGTAAACCAAGGTCAGGATGGCCTCCTCCGACGACTCACCCTCCACCCTGGTGAATACCTGGAAAGTGCCATCATGAGTGGGTGTCCACCGGGTCTTTCCTTCCGAATCGGTCTTCAGGGTGAACTCGGGGGGTGTTCCCTGGCTTTTGCTTTCGGGATCACGGATGGAAACGACGGCATCCGAGAGGGGCTTTCCCCCACGAAGAACCTGCAGGGAGATGGAGCCGTCTTCCTCGAACAAGGGCATGATTTCCATGCCGAGTTGCGGCATGGGAGTGAACTGGTTCAGTGAGTCGGGGTTGCCGCGCACGGATTTGACGAAAAGGCTGTGGACCTTGCCGTCACCATCCCTGTGGCGGTGCACAACGGCAACCACCACAGGTAGATTGGGGGCTTCTGAGCCGAGAGCAACCTCTCCTGTAAGGTGGTTGCCATGGAAATGAAGGGGTAACAAGGCTGCTGGCTTGCGGGCATCCGTCTTGGACCATGCCTGCAGGTTGCCAATGTCTGCCAAGCGTGTGGGGTCCGTGGAGGCTATTGCAGGATCGGCGATCACTTCCACCGTCCGTTTGGCCCCTTCGGCCTTGCCGAATTGAAGGAAAAAAACCTCGGCCCGGCCTGGGCCCGAGGCAACCAACAGCAAGGTGGTCGCCAAAAGGGCGGTCAAACGCATGGATGCGATCCTCTTCAATTGGGTCAGGAAGGTGCGGGTGATTCCTGGTTTTCGGCCGGCTTGATGTCCTGAATGATCGACAAGCTGTTTAGGGATGGTTCCATCCGCAATCGGGCGGGGCAATGGATGGCGGATTACAACATGGCAAGGTAAGCCGCAATTAACAGCTTCTTCAGGTTTATTTCCGAATCCTTTCATGATTGTCATTTGATTACCTGTGTTTTTAGACAGAAAAATAAAAGGGTGCCTTAGACTTCCCACCAACGGGCAAACGGCAAGGCTGCCCCCAGCAGGAGAAATGCCAGGATGGCCCCCCATTCAAGGGGATTCAAATCAGGTATGGGGCCTTCTTGTACTTGCCCGGATGGTTCACCCCACAAGGTGCCGAGGAGAGTGCGGGTCCACCCGATGGTAAGTAGTGCCAGGACCACAGTCTGAAGTACTGCCAAAGCAAAGCCATGGTGCATGAAAACCTCGACGGACCAGTCG
>CAWUOE010000080.1:0-11301 GCA_963923355.1 uncultured Gemmataceae bacterium
CTAAACGCACCAAAACCGGCAATTTACCAAGCAAATTCAGAAATTTTTCCAAAAAAAAAGCCCCACCCCGGCCGGGGAGGGGCTTTGTCGTTGGCCGATGGGCCCGATCTTACTTCTTCACCTCGAACTCGGCGTCGATCACATCGTCACCCGAACCGCCACCGGCGGTGGCACCCGCCGGGCTTGCGCCGGCATCGCCGGCACCGGGGGACTGGTGCTGCAGGGCCGCATTGAAGGCAGCCTGAAGTTCCTGGGTGGCGCGTTTGATGGCCTCCACCTCTTCGGTTTTGGCCTTCTCGCGCACGGTGTTGATCGCAGCGAGCAGGGGCGCCTTGTGCTGCTCGGAGAACTTGGCGTCGTTCTCCTTCAGGAAGCGCTCCACGCGGTGGGCGGTGTTGTCCGCCTCGTTGCGCGCGTCGATCAATTCCAGCTTGCGCTTCTCGTCCGAGGCGTGGGACTCGGCGTCCTTGCGCATTCGCTCCACCTCGTCCTTGCTCAGGCCGGACGAGCCCTTGATCTCGACATGGGCCTCCTTGCCGGTGCCCAGGTCCTTCGCGGTCACCTTCAGGATGCCGTTGGCGTCCAATGCGAAGGTCACCTCGATCTGCGGCTCGCCGCGCGGAGCGGGGGCGATGCCCTCCAGGTTGAACTCGCCCAGAAGGCGGTTCACCGGGCTCTTGGCTAGTTCGCTCTCGCCCTGGTAGACGCTGATGGTCACCGCGGTCTGGTTGTCCGCCGCCGTGGAGAAGACCTGCTTCTTTTCAGTGGGGATGGAGGTGTTGCGCTCGATCAGCCGGGTAAGCCGGCCACCCAGCGTCTCCAAACCAAGCGACAGCGGCGTCACATCCACCAGCAGCACATCCGACTTGCTGCCCAGGAGCAGTTGGGCGCCCTGAATGGCGGCGCCGATGGCGACCACCTCGTCGGGGTTCACGCCGCGGTGGCCTTCCTTGCCGAACAGCTCCTTCACCAGTTGCTGCACGGCGGGCATGCGGGTCATGCCGCCCACCATCACCACCTCGTTGATGTCCGAGGGCTTCAGCCGGGCGTCCTGCAGGGCCTTCAGCACGGGTCCCTTCAGCTTCTCGATCAGGCCGTGGCAAAGCTGTTCCAGCTTCGAGCGGGTGATGTTGAGCATCAGGTGCTTCGGGCCCGAGGCGTCCGCCGTGATGAACGGCAGGTTCACATCGGTGCTGGTCTGCTGGCTCAGGTCCTTCTTGGCCCGCTCGGCGGCCTCCTTCAGCCGCTGCAGCGCCATCTGGTCCTTGCGCAGGTCGATGCCGTTGTCCTTTTTGAACTCGTCGGCGATGTGGTCGATAATAACCTGGTCGAAATCATCGCCGCCCAGGTGGGTGTCGCCATTGGTGGACTCCACCTTGAACACGCCGTCGCCCACGTCGAGCACGCTCACGTCGAAGGTGCCGCCACCCAGGTCGAAGACCGCGATCTTCTCGTTGGCCTTCTTGTCCATGCCGTAGGCCAGGCTCGCGGCGGTGGGCTCGTTGATGATGCGCATCCGCTGCTTGGTCTTCTTGCCGGTCTGGGGATCCTCGATCTCCCATTCGGTGTCGAAGCCGGCGATCTGGGCGGCCTCAATGGTCGCCTGGCGCTGCGCGTCGTTGAAGTACGCGGGAACCGTGATCACGGCCTTGCGCACGGTGTGACCCAGATAAGCCTCGGCGGCTTCCTTGAGCTTGCGCAGGATCATGGCGGAGATTTCCGGCGGCGTGTAGTTCTTGCCGTCGATGTCCACCTTCACAAGATCGTCGGGACCGCCGACGATCTTGTAAGGAACGAGTTTCTCCTCGCCCTCCACCTCCTTGTGGCGGCGGCCCATGAAGCGCTTGATGCTGTAGATGGTGCGCCGCGGGTTGGTCACGGCCTGCCGCTTGGCGGGGTCACCCACCAGACGGTCGCCCTTGTCGGTGAAAGCCACCACGCTGGGAGTGATGCGATTGCCCTCGGCATTCGCGATCACCTTCACCTCGCCACCTTCCATCACGGCCACCACGCTGTTGGTGGTGCCCAGGTCGATACCGATGATTTTCTCTTCAGCCATTGTTCCCTCTCCCCCATTTCGGTTGTGTCCGGCTCCTGCCTGAACTGGACGACACCGGGTTGTTTTGCGTCCGCCGGCGGAGCCTGCCAACCACTGGCTGGATCCCTACCGACGTTTCCTTTTATTTGCGGATCCCTCCAGACCATCCCTTGCCGATCAGTTGAGCAAGGCCCATGCCAATGGGTTTGGGACAGGGGATGAAATGCATAAACCTAGTATCAGCATTGCTTTAAACAGATTATCAGCGGGCGGAAGCAGGGGGTTAGTCTGGGCGACTGCCACTTTGGCGTAAGCCTCCTGAGGGCCTCATTTTGGCCGGATGCCAAAATGGCGGTCTGGTTCTTACTGACCACGGGCCATGGGCTTCCTTAAAATCAAGGGCTGCGCTTTGGACAGTTTGTAAAGGGACTTTGGCAAAGCACCTTTCGGAGAGTGATCCATGCTGGTCGCATTGACGTGGGCACTGGTCTGCATGGCTCCCTTTCAGGGCGAGGGTGAACCCGTCACTGAAAAGGCCCTCACCAGGCACTGGATCCATGCCCGGGAGGAGGATGCCGACGGGGTGCAGGTATACCGGGCCAAGGGCACGTTTTCGCCGAGGCCCAGCCGGTTCCGCATGGAATACGACCTGAAGGCAGACGGTAAGTGCCGTTACATGTGGCTATCCCCCTCCGATGGGCACCAGTTGAAGGAGGGCTCCTGGAAGTGGATTGCCGTTCCCAAGCCGGGTCAGCCATCCACGCTGGAGGTGCGTGAAGGCGATACCGTCAACCGTTTCACCGTGATTGGCCTCACCCGGGACACAATGCGGCTGAAGCCGGTTGGCGCGCCATGAACGGATGGTCAGATGCGTTGCTGGACCGTCGCAAGGCCCTGATTGCCCTGGGGTTTTCTCCAGCCGCCCTGGCCGCCGGAGCAGAGGCTGCCAATCCGTTTCTGCAGGGTTTCCATGCCCCTGTCGTGGGGGAAACCCAAGCCGAGCGACTGCGGGTGGAGGGTAAGTTGCCCGGCCACCTGCATGGTTCATACCTGCGCAATGGTCCCAACCCGCGGTTCCAACCAAAGGGTCGTTACCACTGGTTTGATGGCGACGGCATGGTGCATGCGGTCCATCTCAATCCGGGGGATTCGACATGCCCTGCCAGTTACCGCTGCCGCTATGTCCGGACCGCCGGACTGGAGGAGGAGGAAAAAGCTGGCAAAGCCCTTTTCCCCGGCCTGTTGGAATTACCCGATCTCGCCCGCGTTTCCCGCGGGCAGGATGGCTACAAGAACGCCGCCAACACGGCCCTGGTTTGGCACCACGGCCAGCTGTGGGCCTTGTGGGAAGGAGGCTTTCCCTACCGGCTGGATCCCCAAAACCTGGCCACCCTGGGATCCGACCCGTTGGCCGGTGCCTGGAAGGGAGCCTTCACCGCGCACCCAAAGATCGATCCGGCTACCGGAGAGATGGTTTTCTTCGGCTACAGTCCTGCCAAGCCATTTCTGAAGATGGGTATTTTGGACCGTGGTGGACGACTGAAGCTGACGCGTGAGATCGACCTGCCCCGTTCCGTGATGATGCACGATTTCGCCATCACTCCCGACCATGCCGTGTTCCTGGACATGCCCCAGACCTTTTCGCTGGCAAACCTGGCCATGGGCAAGGGGGTCTTCGGATGGCGGCCGGAATTGGGTGGCCGCATCGGTTTGGTTCCTCGTGCCGGCGGGGAAATCCGCTGGTTTCCGGTCAGCCCTGGTTCGGTCTTCCACACGCTGAACGCCTGGCAGGTTGGTGATACCGTGACACTGGTCGCCTGCCGCATGCCCAGATTCCCGTCCGAGGTTCTGGCGGGCGGGGCGACCGAACCGCCCGCGCTTGAAGGTCCCAGGCTCTGGCGCTATGAGATCAACCTGTCCACCGCGCGGGTATCCGAAGGTCCCCTGGACGATCCGGGAAGCGAGATGCCCCGCATGCGGGAGGATCTGACATCCAAGCCAACCCGGTTCGCCTACACCCTGAGGACCGATTTCGGTGGCTGGCGCAAACAGGACCTGACAAGGAACACCACCAACCGGCTGAACCTTCCCTCCGGCTGGTCTGGCGGTGAGGCGGTCTTTGTCCCCCGGCCGGGTGGATTGGCGGAGGATGATGGTCACCTGATGGCGCTGGTCCAGCCGCCGGGCGACGCGCCGGCGCAACTGTGGGTGATGGACGCGGCGTCTTTCAGTGCCGAACCGGTGGCAAGGGTGATGCTGCCGCGACGTGTGCCTGCCGGTTTCCACGGCTGCTGGCTGGGGGCCTGACAGGCGGTTACAACTCCCCGGCGTTGAGGGCTGCGGTGGCGGGGGTGAGCAGCGCGTCCGCCTTTTCCCAAGCCTCGAAACCGTCGCGCAGTTTGCAGGTGACAGGGCCGGGCTTCCCGGATCCCACGGCTTTCCCGTCCAGTGTGACAAGTGGCAGCACCTTGGCGGTGGTGCTGGTGAGGAACAATTCTTCCACGCCCCGCAGCTCGTCCGAGCGCAGCGCCTTGTGCCGGCAGGGAATACCCAGCTCGGCCGCGATCTCCAGCACGATCTCACGGGTGATGCCGGGCAGGATCCGGTGGTCCAGGGGGTGGGTGCGCAGTACGCCGTCCACCACGGCAAACAGGCTCGAATGGGCGCATTCGGTGACGGTGCCATCCTCGCGGATGAGGACTGCCTCCACGCAGCCGGCGCGTTTGGCCGCTTCGGCCGCCAGCACGCTGCCCAGCAGGTTGATGCTCTTGATGTCACAGCGGGCCCAGCGCAGGTCTGGATGGGTGATCACCCCCGCGCCTTTCTCCCGCAGGGCGGCCTTGTCGTCGGGAAAATGCTGGACCAGGATCAGCGTGTTGGCCGGGGTGTCGGCCGGGAAGGCGTGGGCGCGCGGAGCCGTGCCCCGGGTGACCTGCAGGTAAACCATCGCGTCGGAATGTCCCGAGGCGGCCAGGGTGGCATCCACTTGGGAGCGCAAAAGCTCCAGATCCAACGAGGGCAACTGCAGGGCGCGCAGGCTGCGTTCCAGCCGGCGCCAATGGCGGTCGATCCCGTGCAGGCGGCCTTTGTCCACCCGCACCACCTCGTAGATGCCGTCACCAAAGACATGGCCGCGGTCGAGCACGCTCACGGTGGCGTTCTCGGCGGGGCCAATCACACCGTTGACGCAGGCTAGGATCTTGCCGGGTGGGATAATCATGGCTGGGTGTCCCTGCCGGGTGTCTCCACCACCAGGTCCGCGGGGCCCGCGGGCGTGAGGATGGGGGGACGGATCGGCAGCCTCAGGGTGAAACGCGTCCCCTTGCCCGGAGCGCTTTCCGCCATCAGGCTGCCGCCGTGGGCCTCCAGCACTTTACGCGCCGTGGGCAGGCCCAGGCCGCTTCCACCCGATTTGGTGGAGTAGAACGGCTTGAACATGTTCTCCAGCACTTCGGGCGGAATACCCGTGCCGGTGTCGATGACCTGCATCACCAGCCAGGGGGCTTCCTCGCGGGCCAGCAGGGTGATCTCACCGCCTTGGGGCATCGCCTGCTGGGCGTTGAGCAGCAGGTTCAGCAGCGCCTGTTTGAACAGGTCGGGGTCCAGATGGACCGGGGGCAGGTCGGCGGGCAGGTAGACATTCACCCGCACATTCGCCGAGCGGGCGGTGGGCTCGAAAAACTCAACCAGTTCCTCGAGCACCTTGCTCAGGTCGTAGGGGCGGAGCTGCAGGTCCTTCACGCGGGTGAACCGCAGGAAATCGTTCGATACCTCCACCAGCCGTCCGCATTCCGATTGCAGCCGGTTGATCCGGTCGAGGGCCCGGCGCTCCCGCGGGGTTTGCGGATTCTCGAAATCCTCCGCCAGCAACTGCATGTTGAGCGTGAGGGTGGAGAGGTGGTTTTTGATCTCGTGGATGAACACGCCGGCGGTTTCGGCCAGTTCGGAATAATGCTCCAAAAGCACGGCCCGCCTCCAGTGTGAGACCTATCTGAATGATAGCACAGAAGGGCAGGGGCCGGCCCGCCTGCGGCGGGCCGGCCCCTGCGGGATCCGGTGGTTGGTCTGCGGGCGGGATCAGGCCTCGTTGCCGCCGCCGTTGTCACCGTTGTTTCCGCCCTCGGAACGGCCATGGCCACCCTCGTCGGAGGAATGTCCGTTTCCGCCTTCGGAACGCTCGGCGCGCTCGGGACGGTCGCCCCGGTCCCCGCCGCGGTCACCCCGGGGGCCGCGGTCGCGTCCACCCCGGTCTCCGCCGCGTCCGCCGCGGTCACGCCCGCCTCGGTCTCCGCCGCGTCCGCCGCGGTCACGCCCACCCCGGTCTCCGCGGTCGCCACGCTCGGGGCGCTCGCCGCCTTCGGGGGCCTCGGGCATTCCCTCTGGCCTTTCGATCAGCACCTTGCGCGACAGCTTCACGCGGTCGTGCTCGTCGATCGCGATGACCTTCACCTGCATCAGGTCGCCGACCTTGCACACATCGCCAACGCTTCCCACGTAGCCGTGGTCAAGCTCGCTGATGTGGCAGAGACCGTCACGCCCGGGCAGGATCTCGACGAAGGCGCCGAAGTCCTTGATCGAGGTGACCTTGCCGTCGTAGATGCGGCCGACCTTCACCTCCTCGGTGATGGCCTCCACGCGCCGCTTGGCGGCCTCGGCGCCGGCGGCCTCCGAGTGCGAGATGTAGACGGTGCCGTCGTCCTCGATCTCGATCTTGGCACCGGTGCTTTCCTGGATTGCCTTGATGTTCTTGCCGCCCGGCCCGATCAGCAGGCCGATCTTCTCGGGGTTGATCCGGGTGGTCAGCAGCCGGGGAGCGTTGGGCGAGATCTCGTCCTTCGGCTTCGACAGCGTGGCCAGCATGGTGCGCAGGATCTTGCGGCGGGCCACGCGGGCCTTCTCCAGAGTCTCGCGGATGATTTCCTGCGAGATGCCGTTGATCTTCAGGTCAAGCTGGATGCCGGTGATGCCCAGGCCCGTTCCGGCGATCTTGAAGTCCATGTCGCCGTAGTGGTCCTCGTCGCCCTGGATGTCAGCGAAGGTGACATGCTTGTCCCCCTCCTTCACCAGGCCGATGGAGATGCCGGCCACGGGGTTGACGATGGGCACGCCGGCGTCCATCAGGGCCAGGGTGCCACCGCACACGCTTGCCATGCTGGAGCTGCCGTTCGACTCTAGGATGTCCGACACCAGGCGGATGGTGTACGGGAACACCTCGGGAGAGGGCACCACGCTGCGCAGGGACCGTTCGGCCAGCGCGCCGTGGCCGAACTCGCGACGGCCGGGCCCGCGCATTGGCTTGCACTCACCCACCGAGAACGGTGGGAAGTTGTAGTCGAGCATGAACTTCTTGGAGAATTCCTCGGTGAGACCTTCCACCCGCTGCTCGTCGGAGGTGGTGCCCAGGGTGACGGTTACCAGGGCCTGGGTTTCACCGCGCTGGAACAGTGCCGACCCGTGGACTCTGGGCAGCAGGCCGTTCTCGCACAGCAGCGGCCGGATGTCATCCATGCCGCGACCATCGATCCGCTTGCCGGCCAGGGTGGCTTCGCGGACGATCTTTTCCTCGATGGCCGACAGGGCGGCGGAAACCTTGGCGGGTTCCACGGCGGGGGTGACTGCCGGGTCGGCGTACTCCGCCTTGATCTTCTCCTTCAGCTCCTTCACGGCCTTGGCCC
Organism: uncultured Gemmataceae bacterium; assembly: GCA_963923355.1. Lineage (GTDB taxonomy): Bacteria > Planctomycetota > Planctomycetia > Gemmatales > Gemmataceae > UBA6894. The sequence continues at coordinate 7,714 of CAWUOE010000080.1, forward strand.
GCTCGGCCTTGCCCTCGGTGAATTTGGCCGACTTGAAGGCTGCGCCGTGCTTGGCGTAGATCTGCTCGATCAGCGGGTTGGCGGGAGGGGCGGGCGGCAGCACCTTCTCACCCAGTCCGGCCTGCAGGCGCAGATCCTCGATGGCCTGCACCACCAGCTTGATCTGCTCGTGGCTGTAGGCGATGGCCTCCAGCATGTCGGCTTCCGGCATCTCGCGGGCGAAGCCCTCGATCATGGTGATGGCGTGCTTGGTGCCGGCCACCACGAGGTCCAGGTCGCTCTCCTCCAGTTGCTGGTAGGTGGGCATGGGTACCAGCTTGCCGTTCACCCGGCCGATGCGCACGGCACCGGTGGGCTCAAGGAAGGGCATGTGGGAGATGTGCAGTGCGGCGCTGGCGCCGATCATGCCCAGCACATCCGGATCGTTTTCCTTGTCGGCTGAAAGGGTGCTGATCAGCACCTGCACCTCGTTGAGGTAATCCACAGGGAACAGCGGGCGGATCGGCCGGTCCGTCAGGCGCGAGGTGAGGGTCTCCTTCAGGCTCGGACGGGTTTCGCGCTTGATGTAACCGCCGGGAAACTTGCCGGCGGCATAGGTCTTCTCGCGATAGTCCACGGTCAGCGGGAAGAAGTCGCGCCCGGGGATGGCACCACCCTCGCAGGCGGTGGCCAAAAGCAGGGTTTCACCCATGCCCACCACCACGGCCCCATGGGCCTGCTTGGCCAGCTTGCCGGTTTCCAGAATCAGGTTGCGCTCGCCCAGGGGCAGTTCCAAACGGGTGATCTTCATCGGTGTCTTTCCTTTGTTGCTTGTTGACTGGAGAAATCCTGCTTTTTCCGCTTCTGTTTTGCGTGCGGCCCGTCGCCGCTGGCCGGATCCGTTCCCAGCTTGATGAATCAACGATCAAACAGTCGGGATCGGCCTGCCTTCACGGAAGGTGCCAATCCATCAGCCTCCACCGAAAGCGGGCCGCATGAGGCGCCGCCAAGGGCTTGCCGCGGGATGTTCATGGGGAACTGCCGCGGGAAATGGACGCCCGGATGGGGCGCCAGCGGACCGCGGTTTTAATTTCGGAAGTGCGGTCCGTTGCCAACTGGACAGGACATGTTCCCGCCAAACGGCAAGGCCCGGGGTTGCTTGGCCCCGGGCCTCCTGAAAACTACTTCCTCAGGCCAAGCTCGGCGATGATCTTGGCGTAACGGTTGGGATCCTTGTTCTTGATGTACTTCAGAAGGCTCGCACGCTGGCTGACCATCTTCAGAAGGCCGCGCCGGCTGGCATGATCCTTCTTGTGGGTCTCCATGTGCTGGTGCAGTTCCTTCATCCGCTCGGTCAGGAGGGCGATTTGCACCTCGGGTGAGCCGGTGTCGTCGGACTTCTTCTGGAACTTTGCGATGATCTCGCTACGACGCTCCTTGGTGACTGCCATCTTTTCCTCTTCAAGCCCAGTCGCCCGGCGTCGAGTCGCGGACAATCCGCAACCGGAAAGCACCCGGGTCCACTTCGTTTTTACCGATTAAAACCTTCACCAACCTACCAAAAACACCGCTGGTTGCAATACGGTGAGGCTGCGACAGACCGCACTGGCAGCCTCAAATCATCGGTTATCGGCAGGCAGTTCCCTCTGCCCAAGAGCCAGCTTTTGCAAAAAATGGGACGTGTGGGTGTTTTGGGCTAATGGTTAAGGCTGGCCCGCAGAAGCCTGTCCCGAAATGCCAACCAACGCCCTTCCGCAGGCGGTAGTACGGCGACAATATGGTCGAGGTTGTCTTTATCTATCTTGTGCAATGCTTTATATATAGAGTGAAGCGCGCCTGACGGTTGTGCGGGCAACAAAACCGAGCCCGGGCCAGGTTCCAACGCGAGCCAGGCGTGCCGTTTGCCCTCACGCGTCCATTGGTCGCACCAGGTTTGCGCTTCAGACGGAGTGGCAACGCAGACCACTTGTGCCTTGGGGGCGTAATGCCGCCCCATTCTACCGGGAGATTTTTCCGGATCGTCCGTTCCTTTGGCAGCTGGAATTAGAAGGTCGTCGGTGGCAATCCCCAAAACTTGCGAGATTTCCTCCGGAGTGAGCGGGCCGGGCCGGAGCAGGACCGGATGTTCCCCGCTCAGGTCGATCACGGTGCTTTCCACACCGCGTTCGCAGGGGCCGGCAGAAACCAGGCCCGCGATTTTCCCATCCAACCCCTGCAGCACATGTTCGGGCAGCGTGGGCGAGATGCGCCCCGACGTGTTCGCGCTGGGTGCTGCCACCGGGATTCCCGTCAGGCGCAGCAGGGCCTGGGCCACGGGATGCGCCGGAACCCGCAATGCGACCGTGGGCCCGCCTGCCGTGACCCCGGGGGAAACCTTCCCGCCATGCGGCAGGACTAGCGTCAGCGGGCCTGGCCAAAAGGCCTGCGCCAGCAGTTCGGCGGAGTCGGGCCAGGTGGCGCACAGATTTTTGGCACTATCCAGATCGCCAACATGGACAATTAGCGGGTTGGCCCGGGGGCGGCCCTTCGCGGCGTACAAACGGTCGATGGCATCCCCGGAAAGCGCGCTGGCCCCCAGCCCGTAAACCGTTTCGGTGGGAAAGGCCACCAGATCGCCGGCAACCAGCAACCGGGCAGCTTCGGCCAGGTCCGCGTGGCGTGGATCGGCTGCATCGACAGTCCAAACAGTGGTAATCACTTCGGATTCGGCTCAGATCTGGTAAAACACCGGGTCTTCCGTCGAGGGAGTCTCGGGGCCGCGGATCCGCAACGACGGCTTATCCATCGTCACCACGGTCCCCGGTGGCACCGATTGCGTGAGCCACACGCTGGATCCGATCACAGCGTTGCGACCGATGATGGTCTCCCCTCCCAGGATGGTGGCGTTGGCATACACCACCACCTCGTCCTCCAGGGTGGGATGGCGCTTGCGGCCCCGGATGATGTTGCCCTCCGAGTCGCGCGGGAAGCTGAGCGCCCCCAGTGTCACACCCTGGTACAGCTTCACCCGGCATCCGATATGGCAGGTCTCCCCCACCACCACACCGGTGCCGTGATCGATAAACAATCCCGGGCCGATCGTGGCGCCGGGATGGATGTCGATGCCGGTGCGGGAATGGGCCAACTCGGTCATCATCCGGGGCAGCAACGGCACCTCGAGCTTGAACAGCTCGTGCGCCAGACGATAGATGGTCACCGCCTCGATGCCCGGGTAGCAGAAGATCACCTCCTGGCAGTTGCGCGCGGCGGGGTCACCGGCGAATGCTGCGTGCACATCCTCATCGAGGATTTGACGCAGGGAAGGGAGCCGTGCCAGGAACGCCAGGGATTTTTCCAGGCCCTCGCGTTGGCAGTCCCCCTCGCCGTCCGGTCCGCTGCATCCGCCCCCAAGACCCTTGTCCCGCTCGTGCAGAAGCGCGCGGGCGATCTGGCGCGCCAGGTCATCGTGCAGGATCCCGAGCAGGTCACCCACAAAGAAGTTGATGTTTTCCTGGTTCAGTTCCTGCCGCTTGTGAAAACCCGGGTAAATGAGGTCCAAAAGGCCCCAAGTGACTGCGGTGATCGTTTCGCGTGAGGGTAACGGGCGGTAGCCCAAATGGCAGGAATGGG
>CAWUOE010000081.1:0-11269 GCA_963923355.1 uncultured Gemmataceae bacterium
CCGGCTCCCGTGGTGCTGCCCGCCACGCCTCCCATCACGCCCATGGTGGCGCCCCCGGCGATTCGCCGTGAGCAACTGCTGGGTACCTGGGGCCATCAGGACAATGAGCAAATCGACACGGTCACCTTCAACCCGGACGGGTCCTTCAGCGCCTCCATCACCTGGAAGCCCGGCTTCCTGCGCACCTTCCGCCAGCCCGAAAAGCGCAGCGGCACCTGGACCCTGAACGACCGCACCATTGTCATGAAGATCACCGCCAGCACCGACCCCAAACACGAGAACAACCAAGTCCAGTCCTGGCGCATCGACCGCCTCAACGAGTACGAACTGCTCTACTTCGACCAAGAGGGCAAAAGCCGCATCGAGTGGAAGGTGCGGTAACCCCGCATCCTCAGGCCCTTATTCCATCCCCCGGGGGCAGCCCGAAAGCTGCCCCCGGGTTTGTTTTTTGGCACCCATCGGTTCCAAAAGACCCGTCGCAGTGGCAAAAGGGGAGGGTTGGGCTTGCCGGAACCACCCCATTGGGGGGCTTTTTCGGGGAAAGTGTGAAAATCCGGTGTGGATCACCACTTGCAGCCATTAAACTGGGGGATACTGGTGGATGCGGGAACGGCCGGGGGCATTCTGAGGCCTTGCGGGCCCGGGATGGCCCGCTCCGGGGATGATCCAGGAGGTTGCATGGCCTTGGCGCCGGGAAAACTGCAACAAGCCCTGCGTGTGGCCCTGCCCAACGCACTCACCTTGGGCAACGCCGCCTGCGGCTTTGCCGCCATCATCTTCGCCAGCAAGGCCGAGCCGGGTGAATCGGCCGCCGTCCAATACCTGGCCTATGCGGGCTGGTGCCTGTTTGCCTCGATGGTGTTCGACCTGCTGGACGGTTTCGCCGCCCGGCTGGTCAATGGCGGCAGCGAGTTCGGCTGCCAGCTGGACAGCCTGTGTGATGCCATCAGCTTCGGCGTGGCCCCCGGATTTTTGCTGTACGCGCAGGCCAAGCAGTGGACCGTCAACGCGGGGCAGGTGGCCTCGCTGGTGGCGGTGCTGTACGTGCTGTGCGCGGTGGTGCGCCTGGCCCGTTTCAATGTGGCCCCCTCGGCCCCGGTGGAGAAGAAACCCGGTGCGGTGGGCCACAGTTTCACCGGCCTGCCGTCGCCAGCCGCCGCCGGCTGCGTGGCGGCCTTCGCGTGGATCGGCCACCTGAACCTGATGGGAAGCTGGGCTGACCTGGGCGGCTTTCAAGACCTGCAGCCGTGGATGTTGCCCGGCTGCCTGGTGGCGGCGTTGCTGATGGTCTCGCCTTTCCCCTACGGCCACCTGGCCAAGGACCTTTTGCGCAAGGGCAGCCGCCAGCGGTTGATCCTGCCGGCGCTACTGTTCGCCGGGTTGGCGGTCTACTCGGTCCCGCTGGCTCTGGCGGTGGTCTTCTGGGCCTATGCGCTGACCGCGCCTTTCCGGGCGCTGTTCCTGCGTGTCCGCCGGGCGCTGCGTTTGCCTGCCGGCGACATCGCTGGTGGCGGCGACACACCCTCCCGGTGGAGGCGCGACCGCTGACCATTCCCGGCCGGAAGGCGCCGGGGCATGCTTTATAATCCATGGGGCGGGGCGGGGGATGGATCCCGTCCCGTTTGTATTTTTCGGCCTGAATCACGGGTGGTTGGGAATGTTCACGGGTCTGGTGGAAGGGATGGGCGAGGTGCTGGAGGCCCGGGCCGAGGGGCCGGGCCAGTCACTGCGCGTGCGCCTGCCCTTTGCCGAACCGGTGGCCACCCTGGGTGCCAGCATCGCGCTCAACGGCGTCTGCCTGACCGTGGTCGAGATCGATGGCGCCATGGTGCGCTTCCAGGTGGGCCCCGAGACCCTGGCCCTCACCAACTTGGGCCGGCTGCGACCCGGCGACCGGGTCAACCTCGAGCGCTCCCTGCGGCTGGGCGACCCGATGGGCGGGCACTGGGTGCAGGGCCATGTCGACGGCACCGGGGCCATCGCCTCGCGCCGCGTGGAAAACGAGTGGGAGATGATCTGGTTCGACTGCCCCGTCGGGCTGTCGCGCGACATGATCAAAAAGGGCTCGGTGGCCGTGGACGGGGTGTCGCTCACCCTGGTGGATGTGCGTCCCGGCGGATTCCAGGTGATGCTGATCCCCCACACGCTGGCGGTCACCACGTTGGGTGCGCGGGCCGTGGGTGAACCGGTCAATATCGAGGTGGACATTCTGGCGCGCCATGTGCGCAACGCCCTGGTCAACATGGGGTTGGAGGGGGCCTTGGAGTCCTTGCGGGGCGAGACACGACAGTGAGCATGGAAACACCGTTCAGTCCCGAGGCGCCGCATCCGCGGCAGACCCTCGGTTACCTCATCAAGCTGTTCCAGCGCCACGGGCTGGGGGCCAAGAGCAAGCTCGGCCAGAACTTCCTGATCGACCTGAACCTGCTGGACCTGGTGGCCCGTTCGGGTGAGCTGACAGGCCAGGACGCCGTGCTGGAGGTGGGCACGGGCACCGGCAGCCTGACAGGGCGCATGGCGCTGGAGGCCGGCTGCGTCACCACCGCCGAGATCGACCCCGGCTTTGCCCGCATGGCCCGCGAACTGCTGGGCGCCAACCCCAAGGTGCGTCTGGTGGAAGGCGACGCCCTCCAGAACAAGAACACGATGAACCCCGACCTGATCGCCGCGTGGAAGGAGAACGCGGCCAAGCACGGTTGCACCCGCCTGAAGCTGGTGGCCAACCTGCCCTACGCGGTGGCGGTGCCGGTGATGACCAACCTGCTCATCGACGGGCCCGTGCCCGACCGCATGGTGGGCATGGTGCAGTGGGAAATCGCCGAGCGGATGATGGCCGTGCCGGGCACCAAACAGTACGCGTCGCTGGCGGTGATCTGCCAGGCGCTGGGGGATGTGTCCATCGTGCGCCGCATCCCGCCGCGCTCGTTCTTCCCGCCGCCGAAGGTGGACTCTGCCATCGTGCAGGTGGTGTCCAATCCGGAGAAGCGCGCGCTGGTGGACAAGCTGGCCACTCCGACCGTGCCCGGTCCGCGGCGGCTGCGCGATTTCCTGCGCGACCTGTACTGCCATCGCCGCAAGAACCTGCGCGGCGGGCTGGTGGCCATGCAGGGCAGGGACCTCACCAAGAAATGCGTGGATGAGGGGTTGGCCCGCCTGGGCATCCCGGGCGAAACCCGCGCCGAGGCCCTGGATGTGGCCACCCACCTGCGCCTGTGCGAGGCGTTCGGCTGAGACGCGCCCTGTTCCTTCCTTTCAAAGGCAAAGCCGGCCGGGATTTTCCACCCGGCCGGCTCCGTTATGTGGATTGAAGGATCCCGATCAGGGTTCCAGCCGCAGGGTGCGCACCAAGGCGTTGATCTCCTGCATGCAGGCGTTCACGCCCTTCTCGTCGCGGGCTGCCGCCAGGCTGCGCAGCGAGCCGGCCTTTTGGGCCAGTTGGCCGCTGGCCGTGGTGATTTCCTTCTCGCGGGACGCCGGCACACCGGTCGCCTTGGAGACCATGCCGGCGGTCTGGCCCAGCACCTTGGCGGTCTCCTCCAGTTCGTTCCATTTGTTGGCGTAGAACGACTCGTTGGCCGCGCTGGCCTGGAAGCGGGCGCGCACCACCAGATCCCGGTAGGGCTGGGGCGGGGCGTTCTCGGGCAGGGGGACCAGGTTCTGGCTCTCCTGGATGGCCTGGCAGCCCAGGAACCAGGGCAACAGCAAACCGGCGGACAAGGTCAGGGTGCGGCGCATGGTGCGAAGCCTCGACGGGTGATCCACCCGGAAGGCCCCGCCCCGCTAGCGGCCGTGCACTCCCGGTCGTTCAAACTCCGTGGACGGGCCTGTGCCGGGCAAGGGAACCGCCAGACGGTCGCGCCGGAGCATTTCCTGCTCCGGAATGGGGCGGCCGCGCTGGTCGATGCGGACCGGGTTGCCCTTGTGCTTCCAAGGACCCACCAGATCACATCCGGCCAAGGGAACTACCCCCGTCGCCGTGATCACCAGAATTGCCCGAAGGACCCGAATCTTCGTCATTATCCAGCCTCGGACCTTGTCAAGGAAGCCCGCATCGCTTTTGGGGGTCAAAAAGTCAAGCCTTTGCCGGCATAACCCCACCTTTTTGCCGCGGACTCCGGTGGGCCGGCCGCCCGCGGCTTCCTTGAGAAAGCGGGGTCGGACTGATAAAAAACAGGGGAGGGACGCCAAAAGACGGGGCTTCACCGCCCCTTTTGCGCGTCAATGGCCCACGGCATGCGGGGAATACCCCCAGGATTCGCTCTTTTGGACCTTTTCGGCGACTCAGACGACTACTTCGCCAAAACACGGATGTCCTTTGGCGAGCACCTCGAGGAATTGCGCAACCACTTGTGGCGCGCGATTCTCTGGCTCGTCGCAGGCATGACGGTCGCATTCTTCTTCGGCAAGCCGATCCTGGGCTTCATCACCGCCCCGGTGCAGAGGGAACTGGCCCAGTACCGCGAGTTCCGCCTGCAGACCACCGAGCAGCAACTGGAGCAGGGCAAGCTGCCCGAAGAGCTGGTGGGCATGGAAAAGCCCACCCCCATCTTGGAAATACTGGTCCCGAGGAAGGCTTTGGAGGCCCTGGCGCAGGGGGTTCAGCCCGGGAAGTACGCCTGGAAACCCACCGAGGAGGGAAAATCCCTTCCCGAGGGAGTGCAACCGGTCGAGCCGGACGACATGGTGCGCCTGCCCGCCGCCTTCAGCGATCCGGTCCGCACCGGTCTGGCCATGAACCGGGTGATGTCGAAGCTGAACGGCGATGACCAGCTCACCACACTCAGCATCCAGGAACCGGCGCTGGTTTACCTGAAGGTGTCGATGGTGGCGGGGTTCATCCTCGCCAGTCCCGCCATCTTCTGGGAGATCTGGTCCTTCGTCGCCGCGGGCCTGTATCCGCATGAGAAGAAATACGTGTACAGCTCCCTGCCCGTGGCGCTGGGACTGTTCTTCACCGGCGTGATCCTCTGCCAGTTCCTGGTGATGCCCATCACCATCAAGGGCCTGCTCTACTTCAATTACTGGTTCGACCTGCGCCCCGACCCGCGCCTGAACGAGTGGCTGTCCTTCGCCATCCTGATGCCGCTGGTCTTCGGCATCGCCTTCCAGACCCCGCTGGTGATCATGCTGGCCGAGCGGCTGGGCTTGGTCGATTACCAGATGCTCAAAAAGCAGCGGAAAATCGCCTGGTTTGTCATGGCGTTCCTGGCCACCGCGCTCACCCCCACCGCAGACCTCACCTTCCTGATGCTGTTCATCCCGATGGGCCTGCTGTTCGAGGTGGGCCTGTATGTCATCAAGACCCGCTCCCGGGAGGAACTCGACATCGAGGTGCCCGAGCGCGATGAGATGGTGGGTGTGTGAGCCCGTCTGATTGCTCCCTGAAGGGTGGTTTCGGCCCCTTGGTGGCCCTGGTGGGCGCCGGTCCCGGCGACCCCGGGCTGATCACCCGCCGCGGTGCTGAATTGCTCGCCCGCGCCGAGGTGGTGCTGTACGACCGCCTGGTATCCCCCGAGATTCTCGAGCTGGCCCCCGCGGCCGCCCGCATGGTCTGTGTGGATCAGTTGCCCGGCTGCCATCCCGACCGCATCGGCACCATCAGCCAGGCGATGCTGGAGGCCGCCGAGGCCGGCAGGCGCGTGGTGCGACTGAAGGGGGGCGACCCCATCCTGTTCGGCCGTTGCCTTGAGGAGGTGGAACCGCTTGTTGAGCGGGGCATTCCCTATCTGATCGTGCCCGGGGTCACCGCAGCGCTGGGTGCGGCCGCCTATGCCGGCATCCCGGTGACGGATCGCAGGCTGTCGAGCGCGGTCGCCCTGGTCACCGGCCATGAGAACCCCGCCAAAAGCGAGGGCAGCCTCGACTGGGAGGCGCTGGCCCGTTTTCCCGGCACCTTGGTCTTCTACATGGGTATCGCCCGGCTGGAGAATCTGGCCAAGCGATTGATGGCCCATGGTAAGCCTGCTGAAACCCCGGCCGCTATTGTTGCGCAGGCCACCCTGTCACGGCAGCAGGTGCTGGTGGCCACGTTGGGGGATCTGGTCGCCAAGGCCCGCGCAGCCGAGCTGAAGGCCCCCGCTGTCTGCATGGTGGGCCCCGTGGTCGATTGCCGGCCGGTGATGGATTGGTTCGACCGCCAGCCTTTCTCGGGCAAGCGAATCCTGACCTGTCGCCCCCGGGATACGGAGGGTGGCCAATTGGTCACTTGGCTGCGCGACCTGGGTGCCTCGGTCCACAACATCCCCACGCTGTCCATAGTTCCCACCCAAACCGGTCCCATTCCCGGACTGGTGGAGGGTGCCAGCCCCCCATGGGATTGGGTGGTGTTCTCCAGCCAGCCAGGGGTGGAGGCCTTTTTCACCCGGCTCCACGCGCTGGGCCTTGATGCCAGGTCGCTTGCCGGCACCCGGGTGGCGGCCGTGGGCGAACACACCGGGGCGGCCCTGCTGCGCCATGGAATCCGCGCCGACTGCTGGAACCCGGGCGGCAACGCCGAATGCCTGGCTGCGGAACTGAAGGGCCGGGTCGCGGGCCAAGCGGTGCTGCTGGTGCGGGCGGACCGCGGCCGGGATGTGCTGGCCAAAACCCTGGGCCCGGTTTGCCGGGTCCTCGAGTGGGTGGCCTACCGGCAGGAAGACCGGAAAAAGCTCCACCCCGCCGAGGTGGACTGGCTGGCGCAGGCCCCGCTGGACGCGGTGGTGCTGACCAGCGGCAACATCGCCCGGGCCCTCGCCGGGCTGCTGGATGATGACAAGTTGGAGGCAATCCGCTCGGGCCAGACCCGGCTGTTCAGCCTGAGTCCGGTCACCAGCGCGGCGATACGTGAATTGGGTTGGCCGGTTTCGGGCGAGGCCCGCGCGCCCTCGATGAGGGAATTGGTTCAGGCGATGATGGAAGGGATGAAGCGCTGATTCAGCCGGTGGCTGCGGCCAGGAATGGCAAGAGGGGTAGCCGGATTCAGTTCAGGTCGCGGAAGGCATCGATGGCCAGATAGACCACCAGGCCGGCTGCCAGCAGCCCGAGAATATCCACCAGGAAGCTCACGCCCCCAAATGGCATCCCCAAGGCCATGTCCAAAAGGAACAACAGGGCCAACAGCCCGGCCACTCCCATGGATCCCAGGCAAAACCATTTTTCCATGGAATGAAGCCCCGGGATAACCAATACCCACCGATGCCGGGAAACCGAAACACCCGGTGGGGCAAACAATTACGCAATAATACTGCCCTATTCCACCATGCTAGAAAAATCCCAGCAAGCGGGCAGGGGGCTGTCCGGGGGCCTGAATTGTTTTTTTGGATGGATTCACCGGCCAAACCGTCAGAACCGACGGCCGTCCAGCCCCGGGAAACAGGCTGGTTGGGCAGTTCAAGGTGGCGGAAAAAGAATTGCGGGCGCGGGGGTGATGCCCGCGCCCGCCATGGGATCAGTCGGACGCCGCGCCGGGATGTGCGTCCGGACCCCATGCCTTAGGGCACCCGTACGGGCGCCGTGTGGCTCACCAGCCCGAGGGCAGATCCGCCTGGGGATGCCCCTCGGAACCGTGCATGAAGCTGGATTCGCACAACGAGACCGGCAGGCCGCACTCGGTGCACCGGATCGCCCCCTGCTCCAGCAGGGTGGTGTGGATCATGTCCTCGAAGGTGGCCCCGTCCTCTAGGAAAAACCAGTGGCCGCAGGGGCTGGCCATCGCCTCCTGAATCACAGGGGCGGGGGTCTCGGGGGAAGCCTGGAAACGGTCGCCGCATTGATCGCAGCAGAGTTCGAGAGCCATGGCGGAGCTCCTCTTGACGGGATGCCGAAAGATGTGCGACAGCAACCATGGCAAAGGCCGTACCAGCCGATGCCAAAGTGGCCAAGAATTGGGATTTTGTTTGTAAGTTGTTTGGCAGATTAGCTTTGTGTTTTTGGATTTTGTCGGGTTCGGGGCGCTGATGGCCCCGGTCGACTGCCCCGGGGGCCAGTCCGGGGGTGAGGTGGGAATTTCTTACACGGTCCGGGGGTCTACCGGACGGTGATCCTGTGTATTTTTTGCAATTTTTACACGGTAGAGGCTGGTGGCACGCTGTGCCCATCCGTGCTCGCGCCAAGGCCAAAGCATGAAAAAGGGTTGGGTTGTGGCCCGGTGAACCGGAATGCTACAACCTAGCGCCCGCACGCCGGGACCAGCCAGGGAAGGCATCCGGAAAGAGATTTCATGCGCAATTTTATCAGGGCCTTGCGGCACACATGGCCTTATCGTGGCCGGTTCATCTTGTCGCTTGTGTGCGCGGTCTTGGCGGCCATGTTGTGGGGCCTCAACTTTACCAGCATCTATCCCATTTTGAAGATTCTGGGGAATGACCAGACCCTGGTGCAGGACATCGATGCCCGCATCGCCTCCAACCAGAAGGAAATCGAGTCCACCGAGTCCGAACTGCGCCGGTTCGAGTTGAAGGCGCAGGAATTGGAGGGGGTGCCCTCCAACCAGGAGGTGGAGCACCGCCTGCGCGACCTGACCCGCGATCAGGCAAAACGCGAGGCCAAGATCGAGACCCTGCGCCGGTCGATCTATCGTTGGCGGTTGGCCCGCAAGTTTGCCGTGGAATGGCTGCCAGAAGACTCGTTCAAGGTGCTGGCGGTGCTGCTGGGCGCGGTGCTGATCGCCACCATCATCAAGTGTGTGTTTGAATTTCTGCAGGACTGGCTGGTGGGCAGCATCGTGGGCCGCAGTCTGTACGACCTGCGGAACCGCTTTTACCAGCAGGTGCTGCGACAGGATGTGAACCAGTTCAACGACCGCGGCACCGCCGACCTGATGTCGCGTTTCACCAGCGACATGGAGGCCCTGGGAACAGGAACCAAGACCCTGATGGGCAAGGTGGTGGCCGAGCCCCTGCGCGTGGTGGCGTGCGTGGTGCTGGCCGGCATGATCAGCTGGCGGTTGACCCTGCTGTTTTTGGTGATGGTTCCCATCGCCGGATTCCTGCTGGGCAAGATCGGCCGCACCATGAAGCAGGCGACCAGGCGCCTGCTGGAGCGGGTCTCCACCATCTTCAAGATTTTGCAGGAGTCGTTCGCGGGCATCCGGGTGGTGAAGATCTACACCATGGAGCCCTATGAGCGCCGCCGGTTCCGCCAGGCGACCCGCGACTACTACAAGCGCGCCATGAAGGTGGTGAAGATCGACGCCTTCGCCGGCCCGACCATCGAGGTGCTGGGGATCGCCGCCGTGGCCGCCGCGCTGCTGGTGGGGTCGTACCTCGTGCTGCGCAAGGAAACCTCCATCGCGGGCCTCAAGTTCACCGATGTGCCCCTCGAGACGGAGGAATTGCTCCAACTGTATGTGTTCCTGGTGGCCATCGCCGACCCGGTGCGCAAGCTGTCCAGTGTGTTCACGAAGATCCAGGCGGGCGAGGCGGCTGCTGACCGCATCTTCCAGTGCCTGGACCGCGAACCCCGCATCCAAACCAACCCCGAAGGCCCCCGCGTGGAACGCGATTCCAAGGGCACCCTGCGGCTGGTCCCGCAGGTGCCGCTGCCGGGCCCGGGACGGGAGCATCCGTTCCTCGAGTTCCGCGATGTCTGCTTCTCCTACGAGCCGGGCCGTCCCATCCTCAGCCACATCTCGCTGGAGGTGAACCGCGGCGAGGTGCTGGCGCTGGTGGGTGGCAACGGATGTGGCAAATCCACCCTGCTATCGCTGTTGCCCCGGTTCTACGATCCCGACCACGGCAGCATCCTGTTTGAGGGCGCCGACCTGCGCGGCGTGAACCTGCGCTCCTACCGCAGGCAGGTGGGCATGGTCACCCAGGAGACCGTGCTGTTTGACGACACGATCTTCAACAACATCGCCTACGGTCACCGGAACGCCTCGCCGGAGATGGTGGAAGCGGCGGCCAGAAAGGCCTTCGCGCATGCGTTCATCATGGCGCTGCCCCAGGGGTACCAGACCCCGGTGGGCGAGTGTGGCGGCAAGCTCTCCGGCGGACAGAAGCAGCGCATCTGTCTGGCCCGCGCCATCCTGCGCGACCCGGCGATCATGCTGCTCGACGAGTTCACCAGCCAGACCGACGCAGAAAGCGAGGCGCTGATCCACGAGGCGCTGCGCGAGTTTCTGCCGGGCCGAACCGTGCTGGTGATCACCCACCGTTTGCAGACCCTGGAGATCGCCGACCGGATCCTGGTGCTGGATCAGGGCAAGGTGGTGGCCCTGGGCAGCCATGCGGAGTTGATGAAAACCAACCCCTTCTACCAGCGTTTCCACCAGCATGGCGGCGGCCTGCGCCCCGCCGCTTGACCAGGCGGGCCCGGAGATGGTTGCTCGCGGTCCAATCCTGATGCGGCTGGCGGCCCTGGCCTTGGTGCCGGGGCTGGCATTTTTCCTTCTGTTTTTCCGCCTTGGCTATCGCGACCTCGATGGCAGCCACGAGGCCCGCGCCGCCCTGAATGCCCGGTGGTACCTCGAACATCCGGGTCCGGGGCCCTCGCTGTTGCCCGATGGCACCCTGGAGGCGCAAAAACCCCCGGCGTATTACTGGGCGGTTGCCGCCATCACTCGCTGTCTCGGGTCTGACACACCGGATGGGTGGACCACCCGCCTGCCGGCAGCCCTGTCAGGACTGCTGGTGGTGGGAGCTCTGGGCCTGTTGGCGGGTTGGCGCGGTGGGCCGGCCCAAGGCCAACTGGCTGCCGGGTTGCTGATCAGCATGGCCGCATTCGTCTGGCTGTCGCGCACCGCCCGGACGGATGCTCCGCTGGGGGCAGCCATTGCCCTGGGGTTGCTCGCCCTGGAAGCGGGGCGGGGAACCAGGGCGTGGGTGAACGCCTTGTGGTGTTTGTTGGCATCCCTGTGCTTCGCTTGCGGTTGGTTGATCAAGGGGCCGATGGCGGTGGTGATGCCCGCTGCTGTGCTGGCCTGCCGGGTGGCGATGGAACCGAAAAACCTCGCTGTTTGGCGTTGGGCGTTTGGCGGCGGGTGTGCCCTGGTGGGGGGTAGCCTGCTGGCACTGCCCTGGTTCTGGCATGCCGATCAGGTATCGATGGGGCAGTTCAGCGCGGAGTTTTTCGGTCTGCATCATGTTGGACGGGGGTTGGGGGGAACCCGTTTGCGCGAGCACCCGTGGTGGTTTTATCTGGTGCAGTTTCCGGCGAGTACCCTGCCTGCCAGCCTGCTGATTCCGCTGGCCCTCTGGTGGTCTGTTCGGACCTCGGCCGCCCGTCAGCCGGAACAGGAATGGCTGGCCCGCCTGGTCAGGCGGCGGGGCGCAGGCCGCCGCCATGCTGGTGG
>CAWUOE010000082.1:0-11173 GCA_963923355.1 uncultured Gemmataceae bacterium
GCCGGGAGGCCAGGAGACCGGGTCCTTCGATATATCGATGACAAAGAATGGGTCCTGCGCACACTACCGCTGGCCCTGACCCCGGCCGGAAGGCATAGCATTCTGGATTGGCTGCTTGGGACCGCTGTGAGACACCTGGGCGAGTGCGACCTTGCCGATGCGATCTGGTTTGCCCTGGAGCGGGCGGAAGACTCAACTTTTGGATTGGCCCCCACATGGCTGCGGCTGCCCGCATGGCAAAACCATTGGCCCCTGGGATTGACCGTACCAGGTGCAGGGAAGTTCATCCACAACCTCAAATCGAGACACCCTGCCCTGCAGAATCTTCTGCCCGATGGAACACTGGGTTTGGATCAGGTTTTGTCCAACGAAGACCAAGCCCGGTTCGTCGCCTGGGAAATGCTATCGCTCCCGGAGCCTCCCCCGGCACGACATCTTGGCCATGAGGAGCCTGATTGGTTCACTGAGCTTGATCGATTGGGGGAAGCCGACCCGCTGGTGGCGGAACTGGTTGGCAGAGTCCGGGCAGAGAAGGCCCAGGGGGAACCATGGCGACCCGGTCTGAATGTACTGGGACACTGCACCTATTCCTCAGGCGTGGGAGAGGTGCAACGGCACCTGCGGATCGCGGTCAAACTGGCGGGAGGTCGCACTTCACACCGAGATGTGCCTGGTGACTGGCGTTACGACCAGCCAACCCGACCGGACCATCTGGGGGTGGAATCCTTCGACACCACCATTCTGAGCGTGCCCATTTTTGCCAATGCAGGTCGAATTTATCCCCGCGCCGGTCTGGCCCGGAAACCCGGAGTCTGGAGGATCGGTTACTGGGCCTGGGAACTGGACCTGCTGCCCCAGAAATACGCCCGTGAGGCCCGCCATTTCGACGAAATCTGGACGCCGACACGGTTTGTGGCCGAGGCGGTCCGAAAAGCGGTCCCAAAAGCCACTGTCAATGTGGTACTGCCCGGGGCGGAAATCCTGCCCAATGCCCCGGTAAACAGGGCCCGCCATGGTCTGGGCGAATCTGATTTCGTGGCTTTGTTCATGTTCGATGTGGCCTCTGTGATCGAGCGCAAGAACCCGATGGCGGTGATCGAGGCCTTCCGTCGGTCATTGGCAAAAAAACGGGATGCCCGTCTGGTTTTCAAGATCACCCGCCCGAGTTTCGACCCCGAGGGCGTGCGAGCCTTGAGGGACGCCGCGGCCAGCGTGAATGCCATCATTATTGACGAGCACCTGAGCCGGCCGGAAGCCTATGGCATCATGGACATGTGCGATTGCTACATCAGCCTGCACCGTTCGGAGGGTTACGGGATCACCATCGCGGAAGCGCTCCTTTACGGCAAAACTGTCATCGCAACCGGGTATTCGGGCAACATGGATTTCATGTCCGACCAAACCGCCCTGGTTGTGAACCACAAATTGGTTCCCATCACCAAGAAACTTCCGTACTACCCGGTGGGATGCCAATGGGCCGAAGCAGACATCGACCAGGCCGCCGCCCACCTGCAATGGGCCTACGACCATCCCGCCCTGGCCAAGCGGCTGGGAGATCGGGCGCGGGCTGAAGTTGGCAAATTGCTTTCCATGGAATCTTATGGTCACCGTGTTTTGCGGCAGATTGCCTCCTCCCGGGATATCCGAGGAGCCAACGATTTTTCCGCCGCCAAACGTCGCCAGGCAGCCTGAGTGCCCCGCCAAAACACAGTCACAGGAAACCTGAGCATGTTTGAATCGGTGAAAAAAAGGCTGAGGGCCCTCGGATTCCACGAGGAGTCCTTGTTTTTTCAAGCCCTGTGGGGGGCAAAAATCAGAATCCTCAACCCCATCCTTCACGCCCGGATTGCCCGGGAAGCCAGATTGGAGGCCCGCTCGGGCAATTGGCTCAGCCTGAGTGACCCCCGAAGTGTGTTGACCCATATTGTCAGGCTGGGTGGAGAATTGACCCTGACTGAACGGGCCACCACGGCCCCGAAAGATACCCTCGATTGGATTCGGGCTGTACTGGGGCCGTTGATCACGGACCCCAACCTGTTCAACGCCCATCCGCGGGCACTGCGAGACGGGGTGGAAGGCTCCTACTTCACTTGGCTGGGTGAGGGAGATCCGCCGGCAGGCCTGAGCCGGCTGGCATGGATTGACGGTTTGAGGAAAGTCTTTCAGTCACGCCCCGGGGATATTGCGCGACGCTTTCTCGATGTGAATCCGTGGCATTTGGAGAAGGCCCCGCTGGGAATGATGGCCCCCGGATTACGGACCAGCCTGGGATTTCTCATCCGCACCGGACACCTGGACATGGGCGTGGTGTCTCCGGAGGAAGCGCTTTGGTTTGCACTGGAAACCCTGGAAGACCACTCGACCAGCCTGGCGGAGACCTGGTTGCGTCTACCTGCATGGCAAGAAAGGTGGCCAGACGCCAGGACCTTATTCGGCTGGCGCCAGTGCGTGGCAGATTTGGCCAAAGAATATCCACTTCTGGACAGTGCGCCGCTGGAGTCGCCCCCGAAATGGCCTATCGGAGGCATAACCGCCGCTGAAAAACTGTTGGGCCCATTGGACGGGCCCTCCTGGGGAGCCGATCAAGGCCTGAACCTGTTCACCTATTGGAATTGCACCTGCGGACTGCGGGAAGCCGCCGCCCAACTGGGTCGATCCGCGGCCCGACATGGCTGTCCGGTCAGTCTGCGCGATATTCCCAATTCCATGTCCGATGTTTTGCACCACCGCCCTGAAACACTGGGGATGGAAGAGCACGGGCTGAGCGTCTTTGTTGTGCCGCCCCTTTGGGAACCGAAATCCCTTTACCAGCGGGCCGGGCTGCCCATCCGCAAGGGGATTCGGAGAGTGGGCGTATGGTTTTGGGAACTGGAGGATGTGCCCAAACCATGGATCAAAAACAGCACATTTTTTGATGAGATATGGGCGCCATCCCGGTTCATCGGTGAATCCCTGCGGAAGGTCCTTCCGGTACCGGTCATCGACATGCCGCAGGCTCTGCGGATCCAGCCCTTTGAACCTGTCCCGCGTGATATTTACGGCCTTAAGCCAGGCGAAACCGTTTTTCTGTTCGTCTTTGATGCCGCAAGTTCCGTGGAGAGGAAAAACCCATTCGGCCTGGTCCGCGCCTTTCAGGGCGCTTTCCCGCGCACGCGCGAGGCCCGACTGGTGATCAAAGTCAGCCGTCCCCAAGCGGAGCCCCACAACATGGGGAAGCTCAGGCAAATGGTCGCCGGCGATCCGCGGATCATCCTGGTGGAAAGGACGATGAGCCGGCACGAACTGTTGGGGCTGATGGATGCTGCTGATTGCTATGTGTCACTCCACCGGGCGGAAGGTTTGGGTCTGACCATGGCCGAGGCGGCTCTGCTTGGCAAACCTGTGATCACGACCGGCTATTCCGGGGTCCTGGATTTTCTGGACTCCACCACCGCCCTGATGGTTAAGCACGGTATGACCACCATCCAACAGGATCGGCCCCCCTTCCAGAAGGGGTGGAAGTGGGCGGATCCAGACCTGACTGAGGCGGCCAATTTGATGCGCTGGGTGCGTGCCCAACCAGTCCTGGCCAGGCAGATCGGTTTAAGAGCCAAGGAATCGGTGGCAAAGTCGCTGGACCCGGCCCGTCAGGGCAAGTGGATCGCCGATCAACTGCACCGACTGATACCCGGATTCAAGCGATCAGCGGCCTAAGCCGGCGCACCACGACCCACGGGAAAACCGCACGATGCGCGTAGCCTGGAATATCCTGCCCTCCATCGGTCCACGCTCCGGAGTGGGATGGTACACCGCTGCCACCCTGGAAGCGTTGAAATCCTCCGCAATGGAAGGGGAGCGATATGTTGAATTTCCTGGGGCAGGCGGAAGAATGCTCCGGCAAGGATGGTTCCTGATCCGCCCCTGGATGGTTCAACCCGGGAAACGGAAAATGGCTCTTCCAAACACCCCAACCAACCAGACCCAGTCCGAAGAAACCTGGAAATCGAGACTATTAGGCCGAGCCAGAGCTGTCCAGGAAGCCTATCTGTCCAAGATGCTGGACCGCTGGCATGAACGCGGGCAGGTGGATCTCTACCATGAGCCAAATTTTCTGCCTGTTGCCACCCGTGTCCCCACCGTCACCACCTTTCACGATTTATCGTCGCTGACGCATCCCGAGTGGCATCCGGTGGATCGAGTGAAGGTTTTTGAAAAGCGGGCACGGGGAGGCATCGAGCGATCCAGCCACTTCTTCACACTCTCCAAGGCAGTGCGGGATGAACTAGTCAGCGTCCTTGGCCTGCGGCCTGACCAGATCACCATCACACCGATGGGAGTCCGGGATCACTTGAAGCCGGTGGCGGTCACCGAGCAGGACAAAGTGCTCAGGCGGCTGGGGCTGCCTCGGGGGAGTTTCCTTCATGTGGGCACGCTGGAGCCACGCAAGAACCTTTTGCTTTTGACAAAAGCCTGGTGCGACTTGCCGGCGGAAGATCGGCAGCGGCATCCCCTGGTTTTGGTGGGTGGCTGGGGCTGGCGCTGCGATGACCTGCGTGATTTTCTTCAGGACAAAGGTTTTGCCGCGGGGGTCCGCCACTTAGGCTACGTGGACGACAAGGACCTGCCGGCTCTGTACAGTTCGGCGCACCTCTTGTTGTTTCCGACAAAATATGAAGGGTTCGGGATGCCTCCTATTGAGATGATGGCCTGCGGGGGAGCAGTCATCGCCTCCACAGCGCCAGCGGTTCAAGAGGTGCTGGACGGCCGAGGGCATTTGGTGGAAATCGAGGATCAGCCCGGATGGCGGGATGCCATGCTTCGAGCCTGCAGGCATCCGGAATGGGTGGAAGGGTTACGCACCGGATCCACGGAATGGGCTAGCCGGTTCACATGGGCCGAAACAGCCAGGCTGACCCGCGAGGGATATGGCAATGCCCTGAGGTTTCGCCAGCCATTAAAGCGGGCGGCCTGAACCCACTCATTCGACCGGGCTGGCAAGTCGGGTGAGAGCCCTTTCCTCGAGGCGCGTCACTGCAACAGCGCCTGTTTCATTTTCAATCCTTGGTGACCTGGTAGGGAACCTTGCCAGGAATTGGGTCAACGTTCTCCCTGGTTTCATCAGGAGAAGCGCTTCGGGATTTTGCCGGAGATGATTTTCCATGGCCGCCTGCTCATCGGGACCGAACACCGTGATTTTGGCATTTGGCAGATAAAACCCAGCAGAATCCCAGCGATGTGGGTAGCAAACCAATTCCACATCCCGCTGGGCCGAAACGCTGGCAAGGAATTCCGATCCAGATTTTGGCCGCATTGCCTGGCGTAAATGACCGCGGAGCGAAAATCCCTCGTGATAGCCGGGTAATACCTCCCAACAAGCAAAAACACCTAAAACAGCAAAGGAGGCCAAGGGAGCAACCCAAGCCACCCCGCGCCCCAATGAATGCCAAACGGCAAGGGTGATCAGGAAGAATGATCCGAAGGCTGCGCAAGCTACCGCTGAGTCACGGTCTATCCAACCCTTGTAACCCGCGCCACAACCCAAGGCCACCCAGGCCAGTCCGACCAAGCCGCATGCGGATTTCGCTGAAATGGCAGGAAAGGTAAGCAGTTTCCGCCAACCTGCCGGGAGAGCCAGGTCCAGATGCAAGCCCAAGGCGATGGCAGAAAAAGGCACAAATGCCATGGAATAAATAGGCCTTTTGCAACCGGACAGACTGAAAAATGCGAGATTGAAAAACAGGGCGACGAGGATCAATCCCAAAACCGGCTGCCCGCCACCCAGTTGCAGGGCTGACTTGCCAAACATCCGTCGGGTCAAGCCCGGCGCCAGCACCACCCATGGCCCCAGTCCCAACACCAACCCGGGGAGGTAGTACCAAACCGGTCCGGCATGATCAAACGGCTCGAGGAAACGGACCACATGATGCCGCCAGACAAAATACTCGAGGAATCCATCCAGTCTGGTAGCCATGGGCACCATCCATGCGGCCAAGGGAACCACACCCAAAGCCGCACCCAAAGCCGCATCTTTCCATCCGGGTCTGGCTACACCCCGATCCATCCACCACCAAAGGGCCAAAGGGCCCAGCACCAGAGGCAAAGCAACAAATCCCTTGGTCAACAGGGCCAATCCGACGGCAAAAGCACCGGCAAACCACCATGACCGGCTGAAGGTGCCCGAATGACAAGCCAAATCACCACAAGCCAGGGAGGCAACCATGAGCAAGCACAGGACGGAATCCATGGCCAGCATGCGTTCGTAATGGATGAACCGAGCACAAGTCACCAAGAGGAAAGCCGACAGGAAGGCGGCCCGAGGGCCTGCCCGGCATCGCATCCAGGCCCAGGCAACCAACACCGTCAGAATTCCCGCCAGGCCGGGAACCCAACGAGCCACCCGGTCGGAGACTCCGCCCACCTGGTAGGCTCCCATCACCAACCAATAAAATAGCGGAGGCTTATCCAAATAAGGTTGCCCATCCAGGACGGGAACCAACCAAGACCCGTTCAGGAGCATTTGTCTTGGGATTTCTGCGTATCGGGCCTCAGTCGGTTCCAGGAGGGGCGCCCGGACATTGCCCAAAAACAGGGCTATTGCCAAAACGGCCAGCACAGCCAATCCCATTGTTTCGGCCATACCCATCCCAAATGAGGAATGAACAACCTGTCGGCCTGAATGGGCAAATGCCACCCGAGTGAACCAAAAACGAGCCAAAGCCAAAAAGACCTTGGGCACCTCGGTTAGCCGAACCTTGCTTTGGCCACCCGCCCTGGGCCGATGACGAACCGGCACTTCCTGGACAACCAAACCCAGCGAGCGGGCACGAACCACCATCTCGGTATTTACGAGGAAACCAACGGTTTCAGGAAGAATTTTCAGGAGTTCGTCGCGGCGGAAAACCTTCAACGCGCAATCAATATCACGAACACCAGTGCCCACCAGGGAATTGGCCAAAACA
This sequence comes from uncultured Gemmataceae bacterium, assembly GCA_963923355.1. Lineage (GTDB taxonomy): Bacteria > Planctomycetota > Planctomycetia > Gemmatales > Gemmataceae > UBA6894. The sequence goes on from CAWUOE010000082.1 coordinate 6,939, forward strand.
TTGAAACCACGGGACAGAAACTTGCGCCGCCAAGCGTCCTTGCGGTCCTGACGCCAACCGACCACTACCGAAGAATGGGGAAGCCGATCGATCAAAAGACGCAGGTCCTCCAGATGAAATTGACAGTCGGAATCGGTGAAGGCGACCAAAGGCATGACGCTGGCCAGAAAACCCTGTCGCAAAGCGTTGCCGTACCCCTGATTTTGGGGAAGGTCGATCAGCCGAATCCGCGAATCGCGGGCGGATAGATTTGCGACAAGGCGGGAGGTGGCATCAGCACTGCCATCATTGACTACCACCACCTCGAAGGGCATGTCCAAGTTGGAGAGGGCTTGAACAGCTTCCTGAACAGCTTGGCTGATGCATTCCTGCTCATTGAACGCCGGAAGAATCAGGCTGATGCCTGACGGCTTTCCCTCTTCGATTGACCGGGCCATGGTCGACTCCCATCCTTCTGAGGGGAACACAGTCGCATGGCAGGTTAAAGCGGGTCAAGGCATGGAAAAAACGTATATTTGGGGCTGAACCAGCCCAAAGATATCAATTACTTGTCAAAAATACTGTTAGGCATCACATTATTTAATAAAATCACCGCCAGATACGCTTTCAAAAACTACTTAGGAAGGTAAGCAATGGATTTTAGAAATAAAATTATATCATTTTTATGCGTTATCAATGTATTCGCTGCGCAACGCTTGGGAGCCGAGGAGTCACCTCGTTTTCAGTTTGCCACCCAGCAAATCGACTCGGGTTTAGGTGTTGGGTATGCGGTTGTAGCGACCGATTTGGATGGGGACCGCCGTCCGGACTTGGTTGTAGCAGACAAGACCAGAATCCTTTGGTACCGCAATCCTGACTGGAAACGCCGAGTTTTACTCGAAGGCCAAACCAAACCAGACAATGTTTGTCTGGCAGCGCATGACATTGATGGTGACGGGGATATCGATTTGGCCCTGGGGGCGGATTGGAAACCATTCAATACGCAAACCGGGGGAACCCTCCAATGGCTGGAGAACCCAGGCAAGGGTTCTGGCGCTTGGGCTGTCCATCCAATCAGTGAAGAACCCACCCTGCACCGAATCCGGTTCCTGGATTTGCAGGGGGACGGCAAACCGGAACTGATTGTTGTTCCCCTGATGGGTAAAGGGGCAAGTCAAAAGGAAAACTGGTCAGACGGTGTTCCGTTACGCATTTTGGCCTTCTCCATCCCGAAGAGGCCGAAAACTGACCGTTGGGACCCCATGGTTTTGGATCAAAGCCTTCATGTGGCCCATAATTTTTGTCCAGTTCCTGTTGGCGGCAGTTCAAAAGGAATCAACCTGGCAATTGGCAGCTATGAGGGAATCAGTCTGCTGAAGGCGGAAACAGCTCTGGACCGCCAAGGCCTGAAATTTAGCCGACAACTCCTTCACCCGGCCCACCAGGAAAACCCCAAGGGTTCTCGGGGAGTCAGCGAAATCCGTTGGGGCCTTTTGGGTGCCGATTCACCATGCTTCGGGACCATCGAACCCTGGCATGGGAATCAGGTGGTGGCATACACCCAAAATCCTGACCAATCCTGGAATCGGAATGTGCTGGATGATCGTCTCAAGTGGGGACATGCGGTGCATTGGGCGGACCTGAATGGTGACGGCAAGGACGAATTGGTTGTGGGGGTGCGGGACAACCTGGGGGATCAACCTGATGATCGTTGCGGGGTTCGCATCTACTGCTCCGACGGCCCGGCGGGCCGACGTTGGACCCGGACTTTGCTGGATTCGGGCGGGGTTGCCGTGGAAGACGCTCTGGTGGCGGACCTGGATGGAAACGGGAAGCCGGACATCGTGGCGGTTGGCCGCGCAACCGGCAATGTCCGCATTTATTGGCAGGACAAGCGCCCCTGAAACCTGTGAAAACAGGCAAACTGATCGCCTTATTCCCGGCAAACCGGCCCTGATTTGAGGAAATCCAAACCGGGGCCGGTTGCGAATGTCATGTCGGCTTGGGATGGCCGATACCAGCGGATAAGGCAAGGTGGCCGGATTTCGAAGGCTCACACCGGTGCGCGGGCACCCCGTTCAGGAAGAGAGGGCGTCAGGCCATGAGGGATTTCTTCAAGCCTCTGCTGAATGTTTTCGGGACCCATAATAAAACCGACCGCCACCGCAAATCCCGCGACCGGAAGCTTGCGTTGGAGGGTCTCGAAACCCGCCTTGCACCTGCCATTGACATGTTGATCACCAGCGGTGGTGATCCGAGTTCCTACAGCCGGGTGATCACCGGCAGCACCGTGACGCTGACCGCCCTCACTTCCGGTTGCAAAATTGACGTTGCCGTCATCCAAGCGGACCTGGCCGCTGGGTTGGATGTGGTGATTGACAACAGTAATGTTGTCCTGCCCTTCCCTGAGGAAGGCAAGATCCTTTGGGATACCACCCTGAACTTGGCATCCGTTCCATCCAGTGGTTCGGACAGGACAATCACCATCCAGCAAAACCCTGGTTTTTTTGCATTGGGAGGGACGGGGGCTGCTCCCATAATTTTGGGAACATCAGTCAATGACTTCCTGGCTGGTGATTTCAACAATAACGTCAACGTTATCATCAATCCGGCAGGAATCGCTCCGTCTACCGGGCCCAAAGTTCAACTTTTTGGTAGTTCCGGGGCGGTGAATTCCCTGGCAATCAATGCGGACACGAAAGGCTACATTGAGTTTGCCAAGGATTTTTCAACCATCAACGACATGGTCATCAAGGCCCAGTCGGTTGTCGCCAACGGCAACTTGACGGCCGGTTCGGATGGGTCAGCCACAGGCAAATTCACCTTCACCAGCGCATCCTCGAATGGCGGCGGAATCATCACGTTCACCGGTGCGACCGCAGCCATTCATGCGATCAATGACATTTCGGTTGCAGGGAGTCTGGGTACCAAGACTGCCGGCACCCCACTGACCTTATCCGGCTCCAACATCAATATCACTGGAAAGCTGGGCGTTTCCAGCACCCCATTCGGGGAAGTGACCTTAAGCACCCTTGGGAATGTCATAGTTGGCGACACCGGTGCTGTCCTCAAGCTGACACCCGATCCGGTCAGGGCCGACTATGACCTCTTCCTGAATGGTGGTATCGAGTTCACGGACACCAATCCGACGATGTTCAACAATCTCGGGCTGATCCGCCTGGGTAATGCGGGATCCATTGACAAATTTGTCTTCACTGGCGGCCTAGACCTTCGCAACACCCAAAACCGAGCTTTGATCACCAGCGCCAACCTGACGAGCCTCGCCCAACCCATTCAGCTCGGGTCCTCCACCCTTTCCACGGAAGTTCATCTGGTGACAGCCCCGTCAGGTTACGCGGCGGGAACCTCGATTACCCTGGATCAAAATACGATCATCAACGCCAACACCCGCCTTGTCTTCAACTCGGGGACATCGGGTGTGACAACCATCACCAACCTATTGACGAACGTGGGTGCAATCACCATAGACAACAGCCTGAAAACCGTGTTCCAAAACCCGGTCACGCTGAACGCGCCCCTAAACATCAACCAAACCCAGACCGATGTGATTTTTGCCAGCAAATCCACCCTGAACGCAGTGAACATGTTGCCGAACCAAACGTTCCGGCTCAATCTGGCAGCACCGGTTACCATCAACGGACCGATTTCCGGCACTGAACAGATTGTTATGACCGGCGCCGGGTCCCCGGCCCCCATCAGCACCATCAATGGAACCGGCAACAGTTTCTTCGGGAAGTTTGTGTCTTCCAGCGGAATACTGGCGGTCAACGGCACTTACCCCAACGCCACGGCCCAGATGGAGGGCGGAGTCCTGACCGGGACAGGTGCGGTCAACCTGATCAATTCTGGGGCCGGGGCAGGGCTGAGGACTCTTGCGCCTGGTGGTTTCACGCCTACAACCACCACCACCGGCGGTGTTACAACCACGGTGAATGTTCCCACGGTGGGAACATTCACAGGCAAGACCATCACTCTGGCCACCAACACTTCGGTTTCCGTGGACCTGGCCTCGGCGACCTCAAGCGATCTGATTGTTTCCTCGAGCACAGTCACGCCTCCGAGTCTGGGTGGAGCCTCCCTCACCGGGACCCTTTTGAATAACTACATCCCAGCGCAGGGAACCAAATTCACCATTCTGGATAACCAGACAACCCTGCCGGTTGTTGGAATTTTTGCCGGTGTACCAGAAGGTGGAAGCGTGACCTTTGGCGGGGTGACCTTCCGCGTGTCCTACG
>CAWUOE010000083.1:0-11156 GCA_963923355.1 uncultured Gemmataceae bacterium
AGAATGAAGGTGACTAAGGACGGTCCCTATGTTTCCAAGGCGACAGAAGGTTGGCTTTTGGCTGGATAATGCAAAAAGCCTGTCAAAGACGGGGAAATTTCCCGCCTTTGACAGGCCCTGCGCTTCTTTAAACCGGATGAAAAGGTCTGGGTTGGATCAGCGCCCGTCACGCCAAAGAACAAATCCTTCCAAGGCGTAGTACTCAGGTAGCCCTAACTGGTCGAAGGTTTTCGCGGTGTGCTTGTTTCTGTCCTCGGCCCTTTGCCAAAATTCACGGGCGTCGCTTCCGCCGGGGAACATGGCTTTGTCCTTCTGGGACTGGTGACGGAAGATCGCATTTTTCTTGCGGTCAACGACTTCCGGACTCAGGGGGACAGCGCGCTCGATTTCGTGCGGAGCCCACTCCTCCCAGGCGCCACGATAAAGCCAGGTTTCAAACTCCTGCCCCTTGGATCGGACTTTGCGGACCGCGGCATATATGGCCTCGGCGCACATCCGGTGGGTTCCGTGCGGGTCGGAAAGCTCGCCAGCCACATAAATCTGCGAAGGCTGAATCCGGTGGAGCAATCCGGCAATATCTTCGATGTCCTGCGGGTGAATCGGGGCTTTTGCGATGGTTCCGGTCCGGTAGAATCGCAGGTCCATGAACTCAAGATTTTCTGGTGGAATACCGCAGGCCAGTGCGCCCGCCCGGGCTTCCGTGGCCCGTATCAAACCTTTGATCTTCAGCACATCTTCCGAATCCGACTGCCCCGGGCTTTTGGCCTTCAGGAATTCATCCACACGCTTTGACACTGCTTCCGTTTGCGCGGTTGAGATGCCAAAAATCTTGTTGAATTCCGTGACAAAGTCGGTGAAACGCCAGGCGTCATGGTCGAAAACCGCGATATTTCCGCTGGTCATATAGGCGATGTGGACTTTGTGGCCCTGGTCCGCAAGCCGGATGATGGTGCCTCCCATGCTGATCACATCGTCATCCGGGTGTGGGCTGAACACGATCACTGATTTCCGCCCTTCGCCGGCGGGTTTGGCGCACAGCGTCGCGTTCAGGTCGTCAAAAACCCGCTGGCAAATGCTGCTGGCCGGCCCGTGTTCCCGCACCAGGCTGTGCAGTTCGTGCTCGCGGAAATCTTCTTCGCCCAGTTTCAAAAGCCCCTTTCCGGTGGACAGTGCCAGGTCGATGACCGCCCTTCGGATCAGTTGGGGTGTCCATTCCACGGGACCGCAGGCCCACGGGCGGCGCAGCGCTGTCAGTTGGCTGGCTGCGGCTTGGTCAACGAGAAAAATCGCGCCCTGGTGTTCTTGGAGAAAACTCGCGGTGATTGCTTCAGTGACCGGTTCTTCCAGTGCCTTGCGAACGATGGAAGCCTTGTGTTCACCGAATGCCAGCAATACCACCTGCCGCGCCTCGAGGATGGTGCCCACTCCCATCGTCAATGCCATGCTGGGGACATTTTCCTCGCCAAAAAATCCGCTGGCGGCATCCCGGCGCGTGACCGGGTCCAGTGTGACACGCCGCGTTCGGGAGTGCCGGCTACTACCCGGTTCATTGAACGCAATGTGGCCCGTCCGCCCGATTCCGAGGATCTGCAGGTCAATACCACCTGCTTTTTGGATCTCGCGCTCGTAACGCAGGCAATAATCTTCAACGTCCCCCGGGGTGGTGTCGCCTTTGGGAATGTGGATGTTTTCCTTGGGGATGTTCACATGGTCAAAAAAGGTCTCACGCATCCACCGGTTGTAGCTGTGCGGGTCAACCGGACTCATCGGGAAGTATTCATCCAGGTTGAAGGTGATCACCCGGCTGAAATCAAGGCCCTCCTCCCGGTGCAAACGAATGAGCTCACGATAAAGACCGACGGGCGTGCTCCCCGTCGGCAAACCCAAAACGGCAGATTTCCCTTCTTGGTTTTTTCGCCGGATCAGGGATTCCACTTGGCGGGCCAGGTGCCGGACCGCTTCCTCGCTGGAGGCATGGACCTGGGTCGGAATTCGGGTGCGGGGGAGAAGGTGGCTTGACATGGTGATAGGCTGGGCCAGTCTTGGGTGGATAAGGGTCTGCCGGGCTGCGCCCGACATGAAAAGTCCGAGCGGAAGCTTTGCAGGAAGCTCTATTCACCATGTTAAAGATTGGTGTGAAAGCCGCCAACGATCGTTCTAACCCTAAGGCAAAATTCCAATAAAATAAAAAACAGGGAAGTTCGTATTCCGGTTCCAACTCAGCCGAAAGGTCGCGGGAAGGTAAATGATTGAGGTTTGGATCAATGGTGAGCCCAAATCCTTCCCAAGCCCCGTTTCGGTGGCGCAGTTGATTGAGATTCTGGGCATGCCCGCAAACAGGGTGGCTGTGGAAGTGGACCTTGTTATCGTTCGAAGGGCCGATCACCCGAGCCGAATGATCCTCGGGGGGGAAAAAGTGGAAATCGTCACACTGGTGGGTGGGGGATGCGGGGAGGAATTCAGTGGTTGACCCGAATGACAAACCGCTGGTGGTTGGCAAATTTCGGTTCCAAAACCGACTGTTCACCGGCACGGGTAAGTATTCAAGCCTCGAATTGATGCGCGATTGCATGGAGGCTTCCGCCTGCGAGGTCACCACCGTCGCTGTGCGTCGGGAGCGACTCGTTGATCGGTCCGGCCGCTCCCTCCTCGATTTTTTGGACCTCAAAAAGCTCACCATCCTCCCCAACACCGCCGGTTGTTTCAGTGCTGAGGATGCCATTCGCCATGCCCGTTTGGGCCGTGAATTGTTGTCCAATCTGGGGAATCCGGGTGCCGATTGGGTGAAGTTGGAATGTCTTGGGGACCCGCGGACACTGCTGCCAGACCCGCTGGACACCTTGCGTGCGACAGAAACCCTTGTCAATGAAGGCTTTACTGTCTTGGTTTACTGCAGTGATGACCCGGTGCTTGCCCGGCGGTTGAAAAAATTGGGGGCGGCCAGCGTGATGCCAGCAGGAAGCCCGATTGGTAGCGGCCAGGGAATCCTTAACCCCAACAATCTGCGCATTATTTTGGAAGATTTAAAAGGGGATGATTCAGAATATCCAGTGATTGTTGATGCTGGTGTCGGAGCAGCTAGTGATGTTTCTGTCGCAATGGAGCTGGGCTGTGATGGTGTGTTGTTAAATACGGCTATAGCATCTGCCCAAGACCCTTTGCGGATGGCCCATGCGATGCGACACGCTTTGGCTGCTGGTCGCTTGTCCTATCTGGCCGGAAGAATCCCCAAAAAACTCTATGCTCAGGCTTCCAGTCCCATGGAGGGAAGGATTGCCGGTCAAGCCCCCAAACTCTGAGTTACCTTTGAATTTGGTCTGAATTCGCCTTGTTGGTCGGGCCCATCCCGGCGAGAATTAAGGTCGTGTTGGGTATTTTGGCTGTTGGTTTTTGTGTTGATACGCAGCCTCTTTGGGAGAATGCAGGAACATGGTCGAGCGTCGCAAGGAATTGGACAAGCGTTACCAGCGAAAAAAGAAATTGGCCAAGCTGAAGGGCAAGCTGGCCAAGGCTGGCACCCCAGGTGACCGCGACGCCGTGCTCCAGAAAATCCTCAAGATCAGCCCTTGGTGGACTGAAACCGCCCCCACGGGTGTTGCACCCAAGGCCGCTCCCGCACCCAAGAAGCCTAAGGCTCCCTCCGCGCGCAAAAAGTCCTGAGGTTGATTCTGAATCATTTTTCCGAGGCCCCGGCGATTGATTGCCGGGGCCTTTGTCGATGGTGGTGGTGAATCTGCGGATTCCTTTGCCGGGAGCTCGAATGCCATGCCGTGGCTGAGCGTTGTCCAAGCCAGAAAGGCCGAGTCGGTGGGTGACGGGGTGGAGGTCCGGGGTTGGGTCCGGACTCGCCGCGATTCCAAGGGTGGATTCAGCTTTCTGGAGGTCAATGATGGCTCCTGCATGGGCAACCTGCAGGTGATCGTTTCCGCCGAATTGCCAAACTACCAAACCGAGGTTCTCAAGCTTGGTGCGGGGTGCAGCGTGGTCGTGGAAGGTGAATTGAAACCTTCTCCCGCCAAGGGGCAGGCCACTGAGTTGGCCGCGCGTTCAGTCCGTGTGTTGGGATGGGCCGATCAGGTTGCCTACCCCATGCAGAAAAAGGGACACACCTTCGAATTCCTGCGGACCCAGGCCCACCTCCGTGCCCGCACCAATACTTTCGGGGCGGTGGCTCGCGTCCGCAATCGTATTTGTGACAGCATCCATTCCTTCTTCCAGGAGAAGGGATTCCTTCTGGTCCACACTCCCATTATCACCGGTAGTGATTGCGAGGGGGCCGGGCAGATGTTCCGGGTCACAACGCTGGACCCGGCCAATCCCCCCAGGCTTCCGGATGGTTCTGTGGATTTCAGCCGGGATTTCTTCGGGAAACCCACCCACCTGACAGTCAGCGGGCAGCTCGAGGGCGAGACCTATGCCTGCTCCCTCGGTAAAATCTACACGTTCGGTCCTACTTTTCGCGCTGAAAATTCCAACACTGCCCGCCACTTGGCGGAATTCTGGATGATCGAGCCTGAGGCTGCTTTCTTCACACTGCTGGAGAACATGGACCTGGCCGAGTCTTTCCTTCGCCGCATCGCTGCCGATGTGTTGGAACACTGTTCGGAAGACCTGGATTTCTTTGTTGAGCGAATTGACAAGACTGCCAGGTCGGCACTGACGCAGTTGGCCACCGTCCCGTTTCGCCGCATCAGTTACACCGAGGCGGTGCGCCTGCTCGAAAACTCGGGCGAATCCTTCGAATACCCCGTCCGCTGGGGGATCGACCTGCAGAGTGAGCACGAACGCTGGCTGACTGAAAAGCAGTTCAAGCAACCCATCATCGTTTTCGACTATCCCAAGGAGATCAAGGCATTTTACATGCGCCTCAATGATGATGGAAAAACCGTCCGGGCCATGGATGTTCTGGTCCCGCGCGTGGGTGAAATCATTGGTGGCAGCCAGCGCGAGGAAAGGCTGGATGTGCTGGAGGCCCGGATGCGGGAGTGCCACCTCGAACCGGAAGCCTACTGGTGGTACCTGGACCTGCGCCGTTACGGAACCGTGCCTCATGCAGGATTCGGCCTGGGGCTGGAAAGATTGGTGCAGATGGTGACCGGCATGGCCAACATCCGCGATGTGATTCCGTTCCCCCGGACGCCCCAGGCCGCTGACTTCTGACAGACCTGGTTGGAGGCCAAAGCGGCCAATCAGTCGAAGAATCGGTAATAAAAAATGCACCAAAGGGCATTGAAGGCGTCCTTGATGCCGATTTTCTTTCCTTCGGCGTAGGTGCGTCCCGCGTAGCTGACCGGTACCTCGTAGATGCGGCAGTTTTTCGCTGCCCGGCTGATTTTCGCCGTTACCTCCGGCTCAAAGCCGAAGCGGTTGGACTTCAGGCGCATTCCCGTCAAGATTTCGGCCCTGAAAACCTTGTAGCACACTTCCATGTCGGTCAGGTTCAGGTTGGTCATCATGTTCGACAACATGGTGAGGATCTTGTTGGCGACCATGTGCCAGAAATACAGCACGCGGTGGCTTTCTCCCACAAAGCGGGAACCGAAAACGGCGTCCGCCTTGCCCTCGAGGATGGGCATCAGCAGGCGGGGATAGTCGGCCGGATCGTATTCCAGGTCGGCATCCTGGACCAGGATCACCGTGCCTGTGCAGTGGGCAAATCCGGTTCGCAATGCCGCGCCTTTGCCCTGGTTCACCTCGTGAAAAACCACCTTGGTCTGGGCATCGGCCAGGCTGGGAAGCTTTTCGCGGGTGCCATCTGTGCTGCAATCATCGATGAGGATGATTTCCATCGGGATCGGCTGGGCCCGTACGCGGCGCAGAACCTCCTCGATCCAGCGGATCTCGTTGTATACCGGAATGACCACGGAAAGCTTGAAGCCGTCCGGAAATCGCATCAGCCCCAATTGCTTGCAGGCGGTTTCCCCCAGAAGGCCGGCGGTGACCCGGTGCTTTTCTTCCGGGGTCAGCGAGGCCATCAGGCCGACCAAGGCCTCGGCGGAAAGGGGGGAATTCATGAGGAAAGGCCTCCAATCGGGCTGCGGGGAGGCTCCAAGGTGACCTCCATCTTCACCAAACATTCCAAAGGGGAAGAGATAACCCTTGGGCCGGCTCGGAGCATAGTCCGAAACGGGGTTACCCAGCCTTGATTTTCCTGCCCGGAAATCCTTATTCTCCGCCCCGATCGCGGCCAAGGATGGCCCGAGTAGGAGTCCTGACCATGTCCGCGCCCACCCCGGTACCTCTGTGCGATATCAATCTGGCCAACAGGGAACTGCGCCCCCAATTGGATGAGGCGGTCAAACGGGTTTTGGATTCGGGCCAAATGATCAATGGTCCCGAGGTGACAGCACTGGAAAAGGAGTTGGCTGATTACTGTCAGGCCAATTTTGCCCTGGGTTGCGGGTCCGGTACGGAGGCGCTCTCGCTGGCACTGCACGGTTTGGGTATTGGTGAGGGAGATGAGGTGATTTTGCCTCCCTACACCTTCTTTGCGACAGTGGGTTCCGTGGTCCGTTGCGGAGCAACGCCTGTCTTTTGCGATATTGACCCCGTCACCTTCAACATCGATCCCTACCAGATCGAAAGTAAGATTACCCCGAAAACCAAGGCGATCATCGCGGTCCACTTGTTTGGCCAATGTGCCGACATGGATCCCATCTGGGCAATCGCCGAACGCCACGGCCTGCTGGTGATAGAAGATGCAGCCCAAAGCCTCGGTGCTGAGTATAAGGGGCGCAAGGTTGGTACTTTGGGGGCCGTTGCTTGCCTCAGCTTTTACCCAAGCAAAAATCTCGGGGGGTTTGGCGACTCCGGAGCGGTGACTACCAACGATCAAGGGTGGCATGAAAGGATGCGAATTTTGCGTCAACACGGCATGGAGCCAAGGTATTACCATCACATGGTGGGCTGGAATGGACGTATTGATGCCATTCAAGCCGCCCTGCTCAGGGTCAAACTGCCACATCTGGATCGTTGGATCCATGAACGGCGTGAAGCCGCAAAACGTTACGATGCCTTGATCGAATCAAATCACCTGCAAAATCAGTTGGTCCGTCCTGTGGAGGTGCCTGGCCGGCTTCATACCTACAACCAATATGTTGTTAGGGTCAAAAATGGAAAGCGAGATGAGCTACTGAATTATCTAAAATCTAATCAAATTGGATGTGAGGTGTACTATCCGCTATCTTTGCACCAGCAGCCATGCTTTAAAGATATCGGATACTCGTTTGGAAGCTTCCCGGCCAGTGAGGAAGCCCAAAAATGCACACTAGCCTTCCCCATGTTCCCGGGAATTAAGGCAAATCAGCAGGAAGCGGTAGTGAATGCATGCGCCGATTTTCTGCGTCAAACCGCACGCTCGGCAGCTTGATCGTTAAAACTTGAGGAAAAACCGGGAAATTCCCGGTTTTTCCCAACCTAAAACCCTCCTTGAGCGTAAGATAAGTCCAGAGAGCATGCGCTGGGGGTAGTCCCCGGGCGCTTTTTCTTTGGCAATGCTGGCAGGTTTTCTTTTCAGGGGGTAATCTCCCCGGGAAGGCGGACAGGCCGAGAGGATTTTCATGGCTTCTAAAAAACTGGGTGTTAATAACCGTAAGGCGATTTTTCTGAAGCTGGTTGAGCTTCAGGATGGTGGGATGAGCGTCCGCGATTCCAAGAACCAAATTCAGGAAACCTTTGGGATTGAAGACGACGAACTCCAGGCCATCGAGGACGAAGGCCTCGAAAACCAGTGGCCTCCCTTGGCTAATGTCGAGTCCACTAAGTTGGCCAAGGCTCGCTGATATCCGGTTGTTGCACTTGAAATAAAAAACGCCCGGGGGCTTCCGGGCGTTTTTTATTACCATTTCCGTACCAAGATTTTGGCCGTGAGGGCGAAAAATCGTTCCCCACTCACCTCATAGAGCTCACTTAAGGTTGCTCCACGAGGTGAACACCCCTTTTGTTGCTCGTGATAATGTCCAGTTTGCCGTCACCATTCACATCCGCAACCTGGAATTGTGTTCCGACCCCGCAACCGTCCGCCAGAATGGTCGGTGTGAATTTCAGAACACCGTCGGCCCCCCGGCTGCCTTTGAAATGGTAAACCGCCGGGTTTTGGTCACTACCAGGCTCTGATCGGCCATGAGACCACCAGCGTTTGCCGGTCACGAAATCCGGCGTGCCATCCCGGTCCAGATCAACCATAGCCAAGGCATGTGTTTCACTCACCAACTTGGGAAACAGATCCATCCGGGTGAAGGAACCGTCCGGTCGCTGCTTGTACCACCAGATGCCATAACGATGGGCTGAACTGGAAATGATGTCGTTTTGTCCATCGTTATCCACATCCACCACCACCATGTCGGCGCAGGCTTCACCCAGTTTGGCAGGGTGGAAGGCCCAAGCCTTTTTGGCATTTTGCCCTTCGACAGGTTGTTCCCACCAACCGTCGGTGCAGATCACATCATTGCGACCATCCTTGTTCACATCGCCCACGCCCAAACCGTGCGAAAACTTGCGGGTGCCGGGAATTTCCTTGCCCGGGGCGGAAGCCTCGCTGATGGCGTGCATTTCCCACAGGCCATTCGGGTCGGATCCGGGAGTGAACCAGCCCATCTGGCCCTCTGTTTCCTTACCCTTGGGCTGGGCGCCCATCACAATGACCTTCTTGCCATTGCCGAAAAGGTCGGCGAACAAAGGGGTCTCGTTGCAGGCTGAATGCCAGATTTCGTGCTGTTTCCAAAGACCGTCTTTGCCTTGGGGGTTCTCAAACCAGTGGCAGGGTGCGCCTGGAAAACCGATCACGGCCACGTCCGGATAGCCATCCTTGTTGAAGTCCTCAGCCCAGCAGGCGAAGCTGTTGGAGTAACTCTTCAAGCCATCGCCGTAGTTTCCGTTCTTGCGGATTTCATGCTTCTTCCAAGAGGGGGCCTCGTACCAGTTCTCGCCGGTGATGATGTCCACTTTGCCGTCTTTATTCACATCGGCAGTGGCGACTCCCTCCGAGTGGAAAACCTTGTCCACCTCGGTTTTTTTCCAGTTGGCCCGGGCGGGTTCCTGGCCCATGGCAGCCGGGGCCCACAGGCCCATTCCCAAAACCGAGACGGCAGCCAGCGATTTCAGGCGGTTATTCAATCGAAGGGGCATGGTGAGGGATCTCATCTCAAGGGGAGGCGTGATAGAAATTCCACTACTGAGGGAGGGCGCTGGTTCCAAATTGGAAACCGACCTGAGAATAAGGCAGCCGAATCCTTCAGGCAAGCACCTACGGAAATGGGTGAAAAGATGGAAGACCAGGCCGCCCTACCGTTCAACCATCCCAATCCAAAACGCCTCCGGGCTGCGTGATACCGCAAGCCTCCAAAATCAGTTGGCCTATCCGGGAAGGGAAATCGGCCTCCGCCACATTGGCGATCGATCTGGGGTAAAAGTGCCGCACATGGTCGGTGCCCATGCCCAATCCCAGGCCGATGAGGTGTACCCTGTTTTCTCCCATGATGCCCCGGACAACCCGTTCCAGATCCTGCGCGTTGCTGCGGCTGCCGGCCGGCCCTCCATCGGAAACCACCACCACGAAGCGGTCCTTCGCATGGTGCTTTACCACCAGCGACGTGAACTCCTCCAGGCACGGGCCGTCATCGTTGAATCGCATCTGGTTGTTGCCGCCCGGGCGGCTGTCGGTAACCTCCAGACCCATGCTCTGGATTCGATTTCTCACCGTGTCGTCGTAGCCATCTTCCCATTCGGTGACAGGGATCAGTTTGTCCTGAAAGCCATGGATCAGGCAGGGTACCTCCAGACGGTGGAGGGTTGCGGCCAGAAGGTGGGTGCCGGTCAGGGCCGCCTTGATCTTTCCCCCGCGCATCGACCCGGAGAGGTCCACCAACAGACCAAAGGCTGCATCCGGTCGGGTCGGCCGAATCCGCCTCTGCCACAGCTTGCGGTAGCGTTCCGGCTCAGCATCCAGCCGCATCGCCTCCCGCATGGAAAGCTTGCTGCCGGTGGCAAATGCGCCATGGTGCCGGCGAAGGCGTGCCGGGTTCAGTCCCTCCTCCACCAACCGGGTGAGTTGCTCCACCGCGCGGGGAGAAGCCCCATCTGTGGGAATTGGCGTGGTTTTTTGCGGAGAGTCCTTGGCTTTCCCGCCGGCTCCATGGATGCCACCAGCCATGGCGGAACCCGGCCGGCCACCGCCACGACCGTGGGTGGAAGTTCCCAATACTTTCACTTTGCCCGTTTGCTCCGCCTTTTCCAGAAACATTTCGAGGATCTTGATCAGGCCCCTGGCCTGGGCAGTGCTGGGTTCCCAGGTGGTCGGTGGATGGGGCACCTCCCTCATCGCGGGAATCACTTCTGCCGTCAACTTGTGCCTCAAGATATTGGGTAAGCGTCCCCCGCGGGCCAGGGTGTTCAGGTCTCCGTGCATATCCTTTTTCAGCAGATGCCAACCCAATCGGGCGCAATCGATTCGCAAAAGCTTGGCTGCCTCCTCGCACACCCCGTCGCGTACCAGGGACAGCATGCGCGCCTGTTGGATCAGCACATCCAGTTCCCTCGCGGGCAAGGGGCCTGCCCGGGAACCATCGGGCAGAGTCGGCTGCATCCTGCCAGTCAAGGTTTGGTTGGCTAAGTTGGCCAGCCGTTCGTCCAGCAAAACCGAGTCGGGCATCAGGGACGGGAGGCATTCCGATGCGGCTTGGCGCGCCAAGCGGGTGGATGCCAGGGCCGTTTCGATCCTCAGGGGTAGCAATCCGGTCGGGCGAGGTTGCCACCCGTGCATCTCCTCCGCGTGGCATTCGATGCCGAAGCTCAGGAACTCCGGAATGCCAGACTGGTCTGGTGTCTCAAAATCAGCCACCAGCACACGGTACCAATCCCGCGCCCCCGGGTAGCGAGCCTTGATCCACCGGTTCACACGTGGATCTTCAACGCAGTTCAGCAGGTGATTCAGCAGTTTGCTGGATGGAAACTGGAAGGCGTGGGTGAACTGATGGTATCGCGAGATGAAAAAATGCCCGACTTCATGCGCCAGCACCCCGGCGCAGTAGTGGACTCCCCGTGTCTTGATATCCCGGGAGGGCACGACGATGGCCCGCCGATCATGATCGTAGTACCAAAAGCCTCCCTCGCCCTCCTCCACCAGGATGCCGGCGTCCATGCAAAGCCCGGCAGCAAGG
>CAWUOE010000084.1:0-11097 GCA_963923355.1 uncultured Gemmataceae bacterium
GATAGCGTAGCGTCTCGTGGGCTCGGAGATGTGTATAAGAGACAGGCCATGGCTGGTCCACCATGTGCAAACCGTTCAACAAATCGCATTTTTTGTCCCATTGAGGTTGGCTGGCAGGAGGGTCAGGCAAATTCGCCTAGTTTCGCCTGTATGGAGTGCCTGTTTACGGACCGCCTCAAACCCAGTCCGGCACTAATTTCATGCTGTCATTCTATGGGTTGATCGTCAAGAAAAGCTGAAATTGGGGCCGAATCATAAATATACCATAGGATATATTAAATTTTATTTTTATTATTTTTGAAATTAAATGAAACCTTGTTGATTTTTAAAAAATTCATCTGTTCTTCTCATTGCTTTCACAAAATCCACATAAGGCTTTCTTAAGGTTTTCCTGTCAGAGGAAATGATTCCCTGACAGACAGGAGAGCGATATGACCAGCCAATCGTTTCAACTTAAAAGAAAAGCCTTCACGCTTATCGAGCTGTTGGTGGTGATTGCCATCATCGCGGTCTTGGTGGGCTTGCTGGTACCCGCGGTTCAAAAGGTCCGCGAGGCCGCCAACCGGATGAGCTGCTCCAACAACATGAAGCAGTATGGCTTGGCGATGCACAACTACGCGGGAACCAACAGCGATCGTTTTCCCTCCACGCGCATCAACACCCCAACCAACAAATTCCGCGCTTGGACCGTCACAGTTTTGGCCTATGTGGAGCAGGACAACATCGCCAAGCTGTGGGACATGAACACGGCATGGAACTCCCCCACCAATCTGGTCAACGCCCAGAACAAGCTCAAATTATTCCGTTGCCCCTCCGCACCGGATGCTCGCCGTAATCCAAGCACCACCCTGCCGGCATTGGGGCCGAGCGATTATCTGGTTTTCCACCAGATTCGTCGCCGATACTACCAGGCCAACAATCTTCCCGACCCTGGCATGGACCTGACTGGTGCCTTGGAAAACGGCCGTGAAACCCCGATTGCCGCCATCACTGATGGAACCTCCAACACCTTCATGATTCTGGAGGATTGCGGTCAACCCAACAGCATCATCCTCGGCCGCGATACCGGTGCCACACTCCCAGAAGGTTTGGGGTGGGCTGACCCGGATGGGGTCTCTGGCAGCATCGACGGCACCAATCGCACCACCGGGGCCATCAATGGCGCCACCAGCTTTGCCGGCGGCACCTGCAGCATGAACTGCAACAACTTCAGCGAGCCCTACAGCATGCACAGCAACGGCATCAACGCGCTGTTTTGCGATGGCTCGGTCAAGTTCATCGCCCAGGCTATTTCGGCCGCCAACTTCGCCGCATTGGTCACCCGTGACCGCGGCGATATTCCCACGGATTACTGATTCGCTGAATCCGAGGGTGAATTTGTCAACAACCGCCGAATCCCTTCGGCGGTTGTTTGTTTGAAAGGGCGGAAACATGTTCGGTACCTTGGTCGTTGCCTGCCTGCTCAGCCAGAACCAGGCCACCCTGGCTGGCAAATTGGAAATCCCGGGAAATTCCTCCGACTTATCAGGGCTGAGTCGCAGGTTGAATGATGGATCCCCGGCCAACCTTTTGGGCGGACTGGGCAGCGCGCTGTCCAGTGGTTCCAAGGCAGGAGAATACTATCTCTTGCCAGATCGGGGCCCGGGCGATGGCGCGGCCGATTACCCCTGCCGATGGCATCAGGCCCTGCTCAGTCTCTCCCCGGCCGGAATACCGCAATTTTCCCTGAAAAAGACAACCCTGCTTCAGGATGCGGACGGCCGAGGTTACCAGGGGTTGTCAGCCGACCTCAAAAACCGGCTAGATCCGGAAGGCTTGCGGGTTGGCCCCTGGCCAGGCTGTGATGCCAAAAGGCGCAGCCGTATCGGCGAGGCGTTTTATGTGGCCGAGGAATACCAACCTGGGGTCTCCGTCTTTCAGCAGGATGGGACGCTGGCTTTCCAACTGCCAACCCCCGAAAAGTTTTTGGTGACACAACCGAACCGCGACGCGGATACCGAGTTGGCTCAAAACAAATCAGGCAGGCAGCCCAACAAAGGTTTTGAAGGTTTGGCGATAGACCCCGAGGGACATGAACTGTGGGCGGCCACGCAAGGCCCGCTGATCCAGGACAAAAAAGCGGGAGGCGGCAAATGGTGCCGCTTGGTCCGCTACAACCTGGATTCAGGAAAGGTTGATGGGGAATTCATCTACCCACTGGATTCGCCAACCTGTGGCATCAGCGAGATTTTGTGGGTGGGCCCGGGCAGGCTGCTGGTGCTGGAGCGGGATTCCTTCGCCGGCAGGGAAGCGAAATTCAAACGCATTTATCTGGCCAAGCTGGGCCGGGCCCAGGATGTTTCCCCACTGACAAGTTTGTACATGGTCAGAGAACCCTTGCAAATCATGGGAAAGAAGCTGGTGGTGGACCTTTTGGAACCCAGGCTGGGGCTGGCTGGAGACCGTCTGCCACCCAAATGGGAAGGGATGGCGTGGGGTGACGTGCAACAAGGCGACCCGTTGCTGTGGCTGATCAGCGACAATGACTTTATGGCCAAAAACAACACCTGGGTGCTGGCGCTGAAAATTCCGGCGGTTATGCTGCGGGACTGATGTGGCAGGAATTTCCATCTCCGGAGATAGCGTGATGCGCTGGAAAAGTTGTTTGTTGGTCTGCCTTTTCTTGGCCGGGCCGGGGCGTCTGGCCATGGGCCAAGATAATCCAAAGGCTTTTGTGGATGGCAGCGGCCCCGGATTCAAGGCACTGACCGGCGATGATTTCACCCGGGCCAATTGCAACGAGGACACCTGGAAATTCAACGCCGACGGTTTGATCACCTGCACCGGCAACCCGGTGGGCGTGATCCGCAGCAAGAAGCAATACACCAATCTCGAATTGGTGGTGGAATGGCGCCACCTAAAGAAAGCCGGCAACTCAGGCATTTTCCTTTGGGCACCCGAGGGGCCGCTGATGGCCCTGAAACCCGGACAGTTGCCCAAGGGGATTGAGGTGCAGGTCCTTGATTTGGGTTACAAGGAAGCCTACGAGAAATCCTCGGGCAAAAAAGCCAATTGGTTCACCTGCCACGGCGATGTATTTCCCGTGGGTGTGAAAATGAAACCGTTTCCACCCGTCGCGCCGGACGGTATCCGCAGTTTTCCCACCCAGGAACGCAGCAAGGGCGTTGGGGAGTGGAACCATTACTATGTTCGCGCGATCAACGGCGAGGTCCGCCTGTGGGTCAACGGGGCCGAGGTTTCCGGGGGCGCTAATTGCGATCCAAAATCCGGCTACCTTTGCCTGGAATCTGAGGGATCTCCGGTGGAGTTTCGCAACCTGAAACTTCGGGAACTTCCCTGAACCCAAACTGGTCCCTTTCGTTATCATGAACCGGCTTGTCCCCCTGGACGGAGCCGGTTTTTTCATGCCTGAAATTCTATTGGCCACCGCCAACGCCCGATACTCGCATGCCTCCTTCGGCCTGCGATATCTGCTGGCAAATCTGGGCGACCTAGCTGACAAGGCTGCCATCGCCGAATTTGAGATTTCCAGAAGCCCCCACGAGATCGCCGAGGCAATTGTTGCCCAGGGTCCACGGATTCTGGGCCTGGGGGTATACATCTGGAATGTGCGAGTCTTGACCGAAGTGGTGGCATTGTTGAAGCGGGTGCGACCGGGCCTGACCATTGTGCTCGGGGGCCCGGAAGTCAGCCATGAGGCGGAGGACCAGGAGATCGTCCGGTTGGCAGATTTCACAATCCAGGGTGAGGCTGACCTGGAGTTCCCCCAACTCTGCTCCGATTTGCTGGAGGGGCGAAGGCCCCTGATGAAGGTCCTCCAGGCACAGCCGCCGCATTTCCATGAGCTGAAGCTGCCGTATTCCCTTTATGACAGCGAGGACATCGCCCACCGGGTGGTGTATGTCGAGGCTTCCAGAGGGTGCCCCTTCACCTGTGAATTCTGCCTGTCCTCCCTGGAAATTCCCGTGCGGGCGGCGCCACTTGAGGCCTTTCTTGCCGAGATGGAGGACCTCCTCAAGCGGGGCACCCGGCAATTCAAATTCGTGGACCGCACCTTCAACCTGAATACCCGGGTGGGAAGCACCATCCTGCAATTTTTCCTTGACCGGATGCAGCCAGACCTGTTCCTGCACTTCGAGATGATTCCCGACCGACTTCCTGAAGAACTGAAATCACTCATCCGACAATTTCCCGCCGGTTCCCTCCAGTTCGAGGTGGGAATCCAATCATTCAACCCAGACGTTCAGGCCCTTATCAGCCGACGGCAGGACCACGCCAAAACGGTGGACAACCTGCGGTGGCTTCGGCAAAACACCAGCGTCCACATCCACGCCGACCTGATTGCCGGCCTGCCGGGGGAAACCCTGGAAAGTTTCGGCCAGGGCTTTGACACACTGCGCGGCCTTGGGCCCCAGGAAATCCAGGTGGGGATCCTCAAACGACTGCGGGGGACCCCCATCATCCGCCATGATGCGGCATGGGAGATGGTGTACAGCCCGCAGGCCCCCTACGAGATCCTGAGCACCAAACTGATTCCCTATCCCGACATGTGCCGACTGAAACGATTTGCCCGCTATTGGGACCTGCTGGGAAACTCAGGCAGGCTCGCCCGCAGCCTCCCGTTGCTTTTGGGTGGGGGCTCAGCATTCCACCAATTCATGCACTTGAGCGATTGGCTTTGGCGTGCAACAGGACAAACACACGCCATCGCCTTGGCCAGATCGTTCGAATTGGTATTCCATCATGCCAAAGAGCGCATGGAAAACCCGGCTGATTTGAGGCGTTTTGCCTTGGCCTTGTGTGACGACTACCGCCAGGACGGGCGAACCGATGTGCCCACCTACCTGGCCGAATTTGATATTCCGCCCTTGCCCCGACCTGAAGGCCACCGGAGGCAGGGCACCATTCGGCAGGCCCGCCACCAAACCGGCTGACAAATCCACCGATGACAAACAGAAACGGCCGCCCCCGCCAGGGCGGCCGCTTGTTTGATCTAACAATCTGGTCAGTAAGAACGGGCAAAAACCACCCGACCGGCGGAAGGTTTGCCAGTGACCATGCATTGGCCCGGTTCGGCAGGCCGGTCGAACGGGATGCACCGGATAGTGGCCTTGGTTTCCGCGGAAATCTTGTCCTCGGTCTCCCGTGTCCCGTCCCAGTGGCACAAGAAGAAGCCTCCCTCCTTCTCGATGCGTTCCTGGAACTCGGCATAAGTGTCACAAGTATGCACTGCCGCGTCGCGGTAGGCCTTCGCGCGGTCAAACAGGGCCTTTTGGATCTCCCGCAACAGGGCATCCACCCGAGCCGGGGCATCCGTCAATGGGATGCCCATCAGCTTGCCCTCCTTGCCCGGGATATCGCGCCGACCGATGACACAGGCTCCCTGCGCCAGATCTTTCGGGCCAATCTCCACGCGTACGGGAACCCCCTTCAACTCAATCTCGTTGAAGCGGAAACCGGGGCTCTTGTCAAAATCGGTATCGACTTTCACCTCGATCGGTTCGTAGCCGTAAAAATCATCACGCGGCAGTGCACGGATAGCCTCGCGCAGCCGATTGGCCGCCTCTACCACGGCCTTGCGCTCCTCCTCATTTTTCCCGATTGGGACGATCACCACATGGGTGGGAGCCAGGCGGGGTGGAACAACCAGGCCCTGGTCATCGGAGTGGGTCATGATGAGCCCGCCGATCAACCGGGTTGAGACCCCCCAGGATGTGGCCCAGGCAAACTCCTGTTTGCCCTGGGCCGACTGGAATTTCACGTCGAAGGCCTTGGCGAAATTCTGGCCCAAGAAATGGCTTGTGCCGGCCTGCAGCGCTTTTTTGTCCTGCATCATCGCTTCGATGCACAGGGTGTAGACCGCACCTGGGAATTTCTGCCCGTCACTTTTGGGCCCCACCAGCACGGGCATGGCCATGTAATCCTCGGCGAAACGTCGGTAAACCTCGACCATCTTGCGGGTTTCTTCCTCAGCCTCGTCGCTGGTGGCATGGGCGGTGTGGCCCTCCTGCCACAGAAATTCCGCCGTGCGCAGGAACAGCCGGGTGCGCATCTCCCACCGCACCACATTGGCCCACTGGTTGATCAATAGCGGAAGGTCGCGGTAGCTCTGGATCCAGTTCTTGTAGGTGTTCCAGATAATGGTCTCCGAGGTGGGGCGAACGATCAGTTCCTCCTCAAGCCTGGCATCGGGGTCCACCTCCACCCCCTTGCCCGGGATGGACTTCAGGCGGTAATGGGTCACCACCGCACATTCCTTGGCGAACCCCTCAGCCATCTCTTCTTCCTTGGCCAGGTAGCTTTTGGGGATGAACAGCGGGAAATAGGCGTTCACATGGCCTGTTTCCTTGAACATGCGGTCCAAGGCGCGCTGCATCCTTTCCCAGAGGGCATACCCGTTGGGCTTGATCACCATGCAACCGCGCACAGCGGAGTTTTCCGACAAACCAGCCCGGTGGACAATATCCAGGTACCACTGCGAGTAATCTTCCGCCCGGGTGGTGATCTTTTCCCCTGCCATGCGCTCGCTCTCCAGCCACTGATCCAAGCTTCCGACAAACGCCGACATTCCTCCCCACAACGGGAGCAATGAGGGCTAACATGGGAATGATTCTAAGGTTTACGCCTGCCCGGGGGGGAGGTGAAACGGTCCCGGTTAGGCGGGACACAGGGTTTTGACCCGCCAACTCCCCTGCAATTTGGCGCTTTCCCTGCGTGCGTGGCGAAAGGATAGCAATGGTTATTCCCGCCACCAGCACTGAAGGGAGCAATCAATCCCTTGAAAACCCGTCTCCCACACCGGTTCCCCCGCTGGTGGAGATGAAAGGACTGGGCAAAGCCTATTCCAGCCTGTTTGGAAGGCCCTTTTGGGCGCTCCATCACCTGGACCTGACCGTTCGGCCGGGTGAGGTAGTAGGGCTTCTCGGCCCCAATGGATCGGGCAAAAGTACCGCGCTGCGGCTGCTCTTGGGTTTTTTGAGACCGAGCCGGGGAATAGTACGCCTGGCTGGTTACGATCCGTGGGAGGAGGGAGCTCAGGCCCGGCAGGCGGTGGGGTATCTGCCCGGGGAACTTCGTCTTTATGAGAATTTGACCCTTCGCCAGATGGCACGTTTTCTGGCCGAACTGAGGGGCCAGCGTGTGGAGAATGAACTGCACATTTTGGCAGATATGTTTCGACTGCCGCTGGATACCGTTCTGCGAAACGGAAGCTCTGGAATGCGGCGAAAGGCTGCCCTGGTTGCCTTGCTGGCTCCCCGATCGCCGCTTTTGGTTCTGGATGAACCCACCAATACGCTAGACCCGGCTATGCGCAACGCCCTGCTGGATTTGGTGGCCCAGGGTGCCCGGCAAGGTCAGGCCATATTGTTCAGCTCCCATGTGCTGGAGGAGGTGGAAGCGGTTTGCAACCGGGTGCTGATCCTCCGAAAAGGGAAGCTGGAAGCACAGTGGGAGGGCAAAGAGATTCGCCAAGGCAGGCGTATCCGGGCACGGCTGGCAGGCGCCCTTCAAGGCAGCCCACCGGGGCCAGTGACTGGTGATTGGGGAGCGGAAACTGGCAACCTGGATCTGCAAGCCCCGGAATTCGGCCCGGGCTTCCTGGAATGGTTGGCTCGACAACCGCTGACGGACTTGCGCATCGAGCCGATGGGTCTGGGTCGGTTGTATCAAGCCATCCATGGGGCCGCCCCTTCGCCTCCAGCGGCAGGGATACCATCATGACCACCCGCCAGGAAAACTTCCACCGCATGAGCCTTTTAATGGCCCGATTGGCCCGCGACTGGCGCTGGTGGCTGGGTGGATTCCTTTTGCTTCTGGGTGGATTCGGGCTGATTTGGTGCCTGGTCCTGCGGCGAACTTTGGAGGATATCTCACCCTTTTTCAGGATGCTCGCCTCGCAGAGCGGGCTGGGTTCCCGGGACATCGAATCGGTGGTGTTTGATGGTCCGGGAAAGATGCTGCGCACGCTCATTGGCGGGGACCGGATCAGCCTCGAAAACGCAATGGATGTGCTGAGCATCGCGCTCGTTCATCCCCTGGCAGTCGGCCTGCTGGGTTTGTGGGCCATCGGCCGGGGCACGGCGCTTCTGGGCGAACTAGACCGGGGGACCCTGGAATTGCTGCTCAGCCAGCCGGTCAGCCGCAGACTGGTCAACCTGTCGCACCTGCTGTTTGACATGGCCGCTTGGCCACTGTTGGCGCTTGCCTTGAGCGGAGGGCTGGCGATTGGGGCCTGGTGGATTCATCCGATCCGGGAAAAACCGGTAGCACCTGAACTGCTGAAAAAAATGGAAGCCGCCAAACCCTGGTGGTTGCGTCTGGGGCTGCTTGAAACCAGCAAACCGACCAAGGGCCGCCCTTTCAGCGAGAGGATGCACCTGGCTCCCCCCGATTTCCTGAAAGCGGCACCTGCGGTGGCGGCATTGGGTTTTGCCCTGAGCGGGATCACCTATGCCGTCTCATCGTTCGGGCGTTCGCGGATTCAAGTGCTGGGAATACTATCCGCGGCCCTGTTTTTGATGTATCTGGCCAACCTGCTGGCTCAACTGTTCGAGCCGATGGGGTGGGTGCGCCCCCTAACAGTGTTTTACTACTACCGTCCCCAGGAATTGGTGTTGGGTCGTATGGACCTGATTGCCCTCACCGAATGGGGAATTGTCCACCCGGTGGTGCCGGCAAGTCTGGTTTTGGTGGCGGTCGGGCTGGCCGGTTACAGGGTGGGTAGCTGTCAGATGGAACGGCGCGACCTTCCGGTGCCCCTCTAAACCGGGTGAATGCGGATCAGTCTTCCTGGATCACCTCGCCACCCGCCCGGGTTCCCAAGGCCACCCAGGCAGCAGGACGAATGGAGTTTCGGATCATCCGCACGGCGCCATCGCCCTGCAGGAAGTTGACCCCCCCAGTGTGATTGCTCGCAAAATCCTCGGCGTGGAGTTTAAGACTATTCGGGGTGTGGGGGGGATCCTCCGGATCCATCAATCCGGTGTGGCCAAGAATCAACGGATACGGCTGCTCGGCATGATCGGGGTCGCCCACCGGGAACGTCACCGCTCCGAGCACAAAACCGGTCCATGTACTTTTGCACAGGCGACTGGATCGCTCACCGATCATCAGGGTGTTACTGGAACCGTCCGCCAAATCGGCAATCCGAATACGGGAATTCCGGAAAAAGCAGCCCTCGCCACGGCCGGGATAGTCCTCCATCTCACTGCTGCCGAACATGCCCACATAGTTGCTCGGACCGACATTCACCCCGTTGCCATCGGTGAGAAAGGCTTGTGTGTGGTTGTCTGAGGGGCAGAGAAACGTCTTCACCACCTGGGCCCGGACAGTTGCATTGAGTGGATCGGCAACCGGTTTGTCAAAACGGATGGCCCTGTAAAGGTTGTCCTGCTCGAGGAAAGGAAGAATACGGGATCCCCATGCCCAACCTGGTCCCAAATTGGTCGTGTTGGCAACTTGGCTTTGGAAATCCATGTACCCCGCAGGGAAGGAACCGAAAGTGTCGTTGTGGTTGTGCAGGGCCAAACCGATTTGCTTCAGATTATTGGTGCAACTCATCCGGTTGGCAGCTTCCCGCACTTTCTGGACGGCTGGAACCAGCAACCCGACCAGCACGGCGATGATTGCAATCACGACCAGCAGTTCGATGAGCGTGAAACCACTCCGACGGGTGGCGTTAACCATGGTGAACCTCGATTCCATCCGGGTAAAACCCACAACCGATTCGTACAACCATTTTGAGACAGTATAACCGATCAATGCCTAAAGTCTAACTTTTTTACTTTAGTAAAACAAGGGCATACTTGTAAAATTTTGCTTTTACCTGCCTCACAACAAGCTCCGTTCCCCCGCCTGGGGATAAATGGTTAACTTTGGTCAACTTTGCCGGTTTTTCGAATGGGCCGTTCCCAAGAATTTCAGGCACCGCCAGCCAAGGAAGGCGTACATGGACGAGCTTCAGCCCTGGGATTTGCTCGAGGATGTACGCCGTTTGTCCCCAGGACTGCTTTTTGTGGCCCTGCTGGTAGGCGTGCTTTTGTGGGGTTTTGGTGGCCGGCTGTACCGGTTTTGGGTGATTCTGTTGGCCACCTTACTGGGTGGGACCGCTGGTTTGGAAATGGGGCCAAGCCTGGGACTGCAACGATTGGTAGCCGCTGCACTGTTTGGGGCCACTGCGGGGGCTTTGGCGCTATCCCTTTTCGACGTGATTGTCTTTTTGCTGGGGGGTGCAACCGCCACTTTAGGTGTCTTGCAAATAGGAACGGGGCAAACTGATCCCCTGCCCTTTTTCCTGGCGGGCGGGCTGGCATTTTTGTTATTTCGAGGGTTTTTCCTGGTGGTTTTTACCGCAGCCATCGGTACAGCCCTGATCGGCGCCGGGGTGGTTGGGCTATTGGAGTCGAAATTGGAAACAGGGGCCCCGGGATGGCCTGAAGGGCACCCGGATTTGGTGGCGGGCATCGCGGCGGTGGTTTGCCTTTTGGGTTGCTTGACCCAGTGGTTGACCCGGAAATGGTTCAAATCGGGTGAATCACCAACCCCGCCTGTTCCTGTGGATAGCGGACGAAGCTCCCGGCCGTCATACTTTGGTACAGGGGGATTTGCCACGGACCCGCGGGGCCGGTAGCTTCCCCGACCCAATCGGAACGTTCGGGGACAAGGCGATGGGACTATGGACTGCCTGTTTTCAGGCACTGGTTTGCACTGCCTTGGCCCAACCCCCGGGAACCCCACCTGGAACCGTCCCCGGCTCACCCGCAACCGGCACCACCAATGCGGCGACCCCATCTTCTGGTGGCCGTGAGGAAGTGCCGCTCGGGTTGCATGTTTTCGCCGTGGCATTGTTTGGCGCCATCACCACGGTTTTGGTTTACCCCACTCGACGCAGCGAATCCTGAGCCACCTGGATGGGTACCCCCATTCCCAGCCGGTTGTGCGCGGAAGCTCCGGCCTCTAATCTGAAATTCAGTCAGATGGAACGGAATCAAAAGATCGACCAGGGAACCATCGAATGAGCACCATGCAGAAATCGAACGGCAGTCTCGACCCGGCACTGGAAAATCGTGACGAAAACACCCTGACCGAGGCACCCTT